>DSAR01000058.1 GCA_011046405.1 Chloroflexota bacterium
GCTATAGAAAAACGATCTCCTCGACAGCCATGATCGTGCCGTCGTGTCGCATGACCCATAGGCCCAGATCCATGCCCTGGGCCAGGCTGTAGAGCGCGTAGAGCAGCATCGGCACGGCCCGGGCGGTAAATCCCAGCGTTTGCAGGTCGTGGACCAACGGGCCTGCGTGCCACAGTGATTCAAAAACAATCAGGTTGTCGTCCTCGATCAACATTTGAGAGCGCTCGCCCTGCCCCCCGATCACCATAAACACTTTTTGATCGTACTTGAGCTCAGTTCGACCAGCGCTTACGTCTTCCATCGCTCGCATTTCTCCTCCCATTTTCTAAAGCGCTCTGTTCGCTACCCGGTCTAGGTGCCCGACGCTCGACGACGCGCCTCATCCACCCCGCACCTGGACGCGTGGCACGTATTGGCTGGCACGCTCGGCCATCGCCTGTAGCCGGGCGACGGGATACGGGGATACCTCCGCCAGGGTGGGATCCAGGGTGTGCTGGGCTCGGAACTGTTGCAGCACGTACAGGTCGGCGCCGGCGATCCAACGTGCGATGACCTCGACGTCGTCCGTGTCCAGCAGTCCCGGCACCACCGTGGTGCGGCACTCGTGAGAAATGCCGCTCTCCCGCAACAACGCGACGCTGCGCGCCACCCGCGTCACGTCCACGTCGCGCAGCCCTGCCAGGCGTGGGTACCTGTCCGGCGGCGCCTTGACGTCCAACGCCACGTCATCCAGTAGCCCCCGGTCTAACAGATCAGCCAGCACGTCGGGGTGGTAGCCGTTGGTGTCGAGCTTGACGTCCAGTCGTGGGGCCCGATCCCGCAGACGATGGATGAAAGGGACCAGGTCGCGTTGCAGGGTCGGCTCTCCGCCGGTGATAACCACGCCATCCAACAGTCCCTGGCGTCGTTCCAACAAAGCCCACACCGCTTCCCCCGGTAAGGCCGGCATCTGTTCATATCGCAACACCAGGTCAGCGTTGTGACACATTGGGCAGCGAAAGTCGCATCCCCCGGTGAACAGAACGGTGGCGATGTGATCGGGATAGTCGATGAGCGAGGTGCGCACCCAACCCTTTAGATTCACGTGACTGCCGGGTCTTCATCCTCCAGGACCGTACCAGGCGTGCGAAACGTTTTGCGTTCCTGGAACTCCTGCTGCTTGCCCTGGTGCCAGTTCTGCACCGGCCGCAGGTATCCCACGATGCGCGAATAGACCTCGCAGGGTACCCTGATTTTCTCATCCTCGATCATCCCTTGGTTAACCGGTTGACGATCATCTGTTAGCATACGGTCTCCTCTCAAGCTATCTCACGTCGCTACTCTCCGTCCAAAGCGTTCTAATTCTTCCAGTGTGTGCTCGTATGGACAGTAATGGTGCTCGCCCGGGATGTAACCGTGGACCGGGCAGATGCTGAACGTCGGTGTGAGGGTGTAATAGGGCAGGCGAAAGTTCTCGGCGACCCGGCGTACCAGGCGGCGGGCCTGTCGCCAATCGTCCAGCCGCTCGCCCTGAAAGATGTGGACCACCGTCCCACCGGTGTAGAGAACCTGGAGGTCGTCCTGGTGTTCCAATACCTCGAACAGGTCGTCGCTGTAAGCGACGGGCAGCTGGGTCGAATTGCTATAGTAGGGAACGTCTCCGGTGCCGGCGGTGACGATGTCGGGAATGCGCTCCTTATCGGCCCGGGCCAGGCGGAAGGACGCTCCCTCCGCCGGGGTGGCCTCCAGGTTGTAGAGGTTGCCGGTCTCTTCCTGGAAATCGGCCAACCCATCCCGCATAAACTGGAGAGTGCGGATCGCAAATGCCTTGCCGTCAGGGTGCCCGATGCCGACGCCCAACAAGTTGAGGCAAGCCTCGTTCATCCCCAGGGGGCCGATGGTGGAGAAGTGGTTGCTCCAATAGCTGCCCAGTTGCTTTTTTATGCCCGCGAGATAGTGGTGGCAGTAGGGATAAAGTCCCCGTTCGGTAAAGCGTTCCAGGATGTTGCGCTTGATCTCCAGGCTAGCGTGCGCGATTTTCATCAGATCCTTTAATCGTTCCAGGAACTCACCCTCGCTGCGGGAGAGATAGCCCAATCGCGGCATATTGATGGTCACCACCCCCACCGACCCGGTGAGCGGCGCGGCGGCGAATAACCCGCCTATACGCTGGCGCAGTTCGCGCTGATCCAGGCGCAAGCGGCAGCACATTGAGCGGGCGTCCTCGGGCTTCATGTCGCTGTTGACGAAATTCGCCCAGTAGGGAATGCCGTAACGGGCCGTCATGGCCCAGATGGGCGCCAATTCGGGGTTGTCCCAATCGAAATCCCGGGTGACGTTGTAGGTGGGAATGGGGAAAGTGAAAACCCGTCCTCGAGCGTCTCCTTCCAGCATCACCTCGGCGAAGGCATGGTTGAGCAGGTCCATCTCGCGTTGGAACTCGCCATAGGTCTCGCGCTGCATCTCTCCGCCGACGATGATCGGCAGATCGCGCAACACGGCGGGCGGCGTGAGGTCCATCGTGATGTTGCTGAAGGGGGTCTGGAAGCCCACTCTCGTCGGCACGTTGATGTTGAATACGAACTCCTGCAGGGCCTGCTTGACGGCGGCGTAGTCCAACCCATCGTAGCGGATAAAGGGGGCCAACAACGTGTCGAAATTGGACACAGCTACCGCGCCGGCCGACTCCCCCTGCAAGGTGTAGAAAAAATTGACCAGTTGTCCCAGCGCCGTGCGCAGGTGCCTGGGGGGCTTGCTCTCGATCTTGGCCGAGACGCCGCCAAAGCCCCGGATCAGCAGGTCATGCAGGTCCCAACCGCAGCAATAGACCGAAAGCATCCCCAGGTCATGCAGATGCAGGTCACCATCCACGTGGGCCTTTTGTACCTCGGAGGGATAGATCTTGTGCAGCCAGTAACGGGCAGCGATGGAGGAGGCCAGGTAGAAATTAAGCCCCTGGAGGGAATAGTTCATATTGCTGTTCTCGTTGATCCGCCAGTCAGCGCGCTGGATGTAATCGTCCACCAACTGGTCGGCATCCAGGAGCATGCGTCTGGCCTCCCGGGCCTGGGCGCGCTCGTAGCGGTAAAGGATGTATTTCTTGGCCACCTGGGGGCGCCCAGACTTGATCAGCACCTCCTCGACGAGATCCTGGATTTCCTCCACGTGGGGCACGTGGCCGTTTTGCCGGTATCGATCCTCCAGGATACCGACCACAGCCCAGGAAAGTGCCTCGGCCCACGGACGGCCCTCGCCACTCTCGGTCGCCCGGGCAGCGGCGTAGATGGCGTTTTCGATCCGCTGGCGGTCGAAAGAAACCAGTGTCCCATTCCGTTTGATGACCTGCTTGATGCTCACGAAGACCTCACTTTCGCATTGTTGCGCATTGTTATGCATTGTTGCGCATTGTCTCTTTTTTGTTCTGGCTTGAGGAAGCGCCGGCGCTGTACGGTCGGCAGCGGCTTTTGCCAGGCTAAGGTTCTTATGACGTGACTGCTCACCTTGTGCCCGCCGGATCACAATCCGGCAGTTTACAGGCGACGTGTTGGCTTCCGTCACCACCCATGATGGCCCTTGCCCCATCGACGCGGATTGTGATCCGCACTGCACA
>DSAR01000548.1 GCA_011046405.1 Chloroflexota bacterium
CAGAGAAACCAGGTTTTTAGGCACTTGTTGAGCGAAATATGCCTCATCACACACGTTTTTCAATGAGTAGCGCATTGCTTTGGTGAAAAAACCTGGTTTCTGGATTATACCCTGAACGCTTACATTCTCTATTTTGGAGACTACGGATTGTGCGGGCAATCTGTTGCCCGGGCCACATTATAACCCATCTCGCGTCTTTGTGCGACCCGCGGGACGGATCAAGGAAGGGGGTGACAAAGAAAAGCAATACCGGAAAACAATTCCATCACGTAGTATCACAAGACTAGATCAACAAGGCTAAATCAAAAAGGAGCTTTTTCAATGAGACGTAATAACGTGATGACAAGTATCTTGGCTGCACTGTTGGTTCTGACCCTGGTTCTCCCCCTGGCAGGCAACGTATCTGCTGTTGCCCAAGGGGCGGTTTCACAAGTGCGCGTGAACCAGGTCGGTTACCCAACCGACGGCCCCAAACGCGCCTACCTGATGACGAGCGGGCCCGTCTCGGGCAATTTCGAGGTCTATAAATCAACAGGCGGCTTACCTGTATATGTCGCTGAAATCGGGCCTCGTCAAAGCTGGTGGAACAGCAACTATCCGTATGTATACGCCCTCGACTTCGACGCGTTCACCACACCGGGAACGTACTACATCCTGGCCGACGGACAAAGGTCTCCTAGCTTTGAGATAGGCACCCCCGCCGAGATGTACAGCGCTATGCTCGCTAATGTCAAGGGCCACTTTACCAATATCCAACGAGATATACACCACCAAAACGACAAAAGTGCCCAAGTCTATCAACAACCGACCTATGTCAAAGACGAGGAAAAAGGCTGGGTGCTCGCTCGAGACCTGACACCTATAAGCGGGGTCACACGAGATGTCTCTGGCGGCTGGTACGATGCCGGCGATTACGTCAAGTTTGTCAACAATATCTCATACGCGGTGAACATGATGCTCATCCCGGTACGCGATCGCCCGGACCTGGTAGGAGTTGGAACGAACGCGGACTTTTACAACGAAGCAAAGTGGGGCATCGACTGGCTGAAAAAGATGTGGGACCCCAACAAAGGAACCCTCTATTACCAGGTGGGCATTGGTTCCGGTGATGGTCAGTGGGAAACACCCCATGATTACATCGCGGGAGATCACGATATCTGGCGGCTGCCTGAGAAGGATGATGATTATAGCGATCCAGAGAATTGGTATCCTGACAAAGCGTTCAAGTACATCCGCAATCGCCCGGTCTTCATAGCCGGCCCGGCGGGCGCCAAGATCAGCCCCAACCTGGCCGGGCGTCTCAGCGCGGCCTTTGCCCTGTGCTACCAGGTCTACAAAGACGCCGAGCCAGCTTACGCCAACCAGTGCCTGGACAACGCCGAGCAAATTTTCAAGCTGGCCAACCGAGATCACAATGACATTGACCCGCTGCTCACCGCCTCCCCCCACGCCTACTACCCAGAGACGGAATGGCGCGACGATATGGAGCTGGGCGCCGTGGAGCTATACTATGCCACCGGCGATGTCGACTACTTGAACGATGCTGCTGACTGGGCCGAGCAATACACCAAAAAGGTCGATGTAAGCAACCCTCCTTACACCGGCACGCTGAACCTTTACGACGTGAGCGCCCTGGCCCACTATGAGCTGCACAAAGCCATCACTCAGGCAGGTACAAGTGATCCTAACTTGTTGACCACCCAGGCCAAACTGGAGGTCAACCTATGGTATCAACTGAAAGTTGGGACGACACGGGCCCAGGAGAACCCCTTTTACGCCGGCGCCCTGTGGAACGAGTTCGATGCATCTGTCCACAGCCTGGGATTAGCCGCCACGGCCAGCATGTACGAGGAATTGACAGGCGATGCTACGTATGCTGCCTTTGGGCAGCGGCAGATGGATAACGTGCTGGGGTCCAATCCCTGGGGTGTATCCTTCATCATCGGAGCAGGAGACACAGATCCGAAGTACCCGCACAATCAGCAAACGAACATATCATCAAACCTTAAACTGGATGGCGCGGTTCTGAATGGGCCCAACTCCATGGAGAAAATAAACGAAACGGATCCCTACTGCTTCCCCACGATGAATGATTGCCCACCGTCGGATGACCCATATAAAGACTTTAACCAGGCAGGAAATGATGGCGCTGGCTACATAGACGACGTAAGAGCCTGGGTAACGGGCGAGAACGCCATCGACTTTACGGCCACCTCGATCCTGGCCCTGGTGCATCAGTACAAGAACCTGGCCTTGAACAGGCCGGCAGTTGCGTCGTCGAATTCGTCGAGCGCCGCCAAGGCCGTGGACGGCATCCGAGGAACGTTCTGGAACAGCAACATCAGCACAGCCGACCAGTGGCTCTACGTGGATATGGGCAATGTCGCCACCATCAATCGCGTCGTCGTTGAGTGGGGAGATCATCCCGCGACCATTTATAGCGTCTATGTCACCACCAAGGACCCCACTAACTTTGCCAACTGGAGGTTAGCTGAGTCGGTGATGGGGCATGGCGGCGTCGACGTGATTGACCTGACCTCGCCAGCGGTCGGCCGCTACATTGGTCTGTACATCGAGCACATTCCCGGCGCCGGCGCCCGCAGATACGACGTGGCGGAACTCGAAGTGTACGGTGGCATGTTTGGATATCTCCTATCCCAGGGACGACCAGCGACCGCCAGCTCGTACAAGGGGAGCGATACACCCGACAAGGCCGTGGATGGCACCGCCGCCCCGTGGATCAGCGCCAATACAGGGGGAATAGATCAATGGATTTATGTAGACCTGGGTACCACCTCCACCACCATCAACCAGGTGATCTTGTACTGGGGCAACAACTACCCCAAAAATTACGAGATCTGGGTCAACGCTACCAATAACCCTGCTCTGGCTAACTGGAAGCTGGGCGCCACCGTAATCAACAGTGACGGAGGGATGGACGTTATTCCTATCTATGCCAACTGCCGCTATGTAGCCCTGTATATCCGCAATGGCCACAGCTACTCCCTGCAGGAGATGCAGGTCTTTGGCGTCCAATACGACGAATAGCATCCAGGCGGCTCCCTAAATATTATGAAAGACTAGCGCTTCAATCCATCTTGTCAAACGTGGGGCTAACTCGAAGAGTTAGCCCCATAGTCTTTTCGTATCATCTCAATAAACCGGGGCAAACTCGCTCGGGCCGGTCTCCTGACCGTGCCCGCTGTGGCTCGGTCGGGAGACCGGCCACAGCTCCCCAACTTATTGAGAAGACACGTCTTTTCTATCTCGGCTCTTTGGGATTTTGCATATGGTGTTTGAAGCGGCGGCAACATCGCGGTCCTCGTCGCGTGGTTGCACGTTACCCACGTTGCGCATTTAGTGGCTCAAAACCGTTTTACCCTAACCTGGACGAGCCAGAACCAATAAAGGATGGCTCTACGCAGTTGAGGCTTTCTCTGCCACGAATTGCACGAATTTCACGAATTTCACGAATGACTCTACTGAAAAAGGTCATCTCACCACAGAGCCACCGAGAACACGGAGAAAAATTGAGGTACGCATTAAAATTTTTACGCAAATCGTGCCAAACAGTGAATTTTTTTTGAG
>DSAR01000238.1 GCA_011046405.1 Chloroflexota bacterium
ATCCGGCACGGCGGGGCCCAGTTCGTCCTCTTCGCCGACTGGTCGGTCCGCAAGGTGGCCCTCAAGCAGCTCTGGACCTTGAAGTGGCACAAGTCGTTCGATACATCCGGCGTGTGGACCAGGGCCGGTGGCGTCCAGCCAACCGACTGGCCCCAATGGATGGCCGGCCTCAGGGACGAGTTCTGATCGCCGAACAGGCTGTTCCCGGACCACGCCCTTGCCGGCTTGCACAGCCGCTCTCCGCCCACGCACGTTCGTAACGGCTCACGATACAGGAAGGTTGACGCCGCAGCACACCGTCGATACTGTGGGCGCTGCATTAGGAGATGTAACGATGGAACTGTCATGGATTAACAAGGTCCGCATCGGCGCCGTGATCGCACTGGGCGTCGTTGTCATCGGCGTCCTCGCCTGGCCTTTGGCCGCTCCCAACGACCCGATGTCGCCGGTCCGATCGAGTGATGTCAGTTTTGTTGGAACGCTGGGCCTCCTCGTCCTGGCTTTCGCCGTCGGCGTCGCAAGTTTCTTCGTCGCCTGGCCGCACGGCCGTGAAATCGGGATTCTCGCCGTACCGTTCGGCCTGGCCACCTGGGCCATTCGCAGCGGCCCCATGCAGTCTCTTACCCAGACGCACGCCACCGCGCAGGCAAGGCAGGAGATCGTCCGCTCCTTGTCGTTCGAGCCGGTCTACTGGCTGCTGATCGTCGCGGCAGGCTTCATCGGCGTCCTCGTGGCCCAGTGCATCTGCTCAAAGCAATCATCCAAGGCTCGCATCGCCAGCCTCCAGAGCTGCCTCAAGCCAAACGCCGTCGTTATCGGTCTTTTTGCACTGCTGATCGCTGTCTTGGTCTGTGGTTTCTTTATCGGAGCCTTCGCACAAGACCTGCCCACCTCGGGCAAATCGGCGGCCGCCCAGCCTCACCGCGGCCAAATCGTCTTCGCGGGTATTGGGGCTTTTGCCGTCGCCGGGTTCCTTGTCAAGAAGCTCTTCGATCTGAGCTACGCCTGGACCGCCCTGGCCGGGGCACTTGTAATTCCTTTTGCAACAATGGCTTACTACCGATCTGACATGATCGAGAAATTCGCGGAAACCCAGCCGGCAACGTTCTTCCCGCACGCGATCTTCGCCGTGTTGCCCGTGCAACTCGTTGCCTTCGGGGCCATTGGCTCGGTCATCGGCTACTGGATGGCCATCCAATACGAGCACTGGAGACAGCACGAAAGCGCCGCATAACCAGCCGCGAATTCCCCTTTTTTTGCCGCACGGAACACCTGCAAGTCTTTATATTACAGCATCTTACACCCATGTGGCCCCATAGCCATCCCCTTCCGGTCAAAGAAAAACAGAATTCTCTGGTTTCGCCCGCTCAATTGACCGACATATAGATGTCCTTACCCCCTGTTGGGAGGACACGGGACGGGCGCATGGCCGTGTGGCCAGGGCCCTTTGAAAACGCACAACGCCGACAAGGCGAACACAGAAACGCCCCTTGACGTAGGGAGTACTGTAAAACCAGCCGACAAAAGGAGTTAACGATGTTGGTTCTGAGCAGACAGAGAGATGAATCCATTATGATCGGCGATGACGTCGAGATCACCATCGTCGACGTTCGCGGGGACAAGGTCCGATTGGGCATCAACGCGCCCAAGCATATCCCCGTTCATCGCAGGGAAATCTACGACGCGATCCAGAAAGAGAAGGCGGAGAAGGCCCAAGGCGGGACCGAGGTCAAAGAGGCCGAGAAGAATGTCTCTCCGAAGGAATCCTGAAGACGCTGTCACTCTGAATTCGCTCACCACATCGCTTCTGTCACGCCCCCCCGTTGATCTATCACAACCCTCTCGTCCCATAAGAGGGTTCTCCGTCCCCCTGCTGTAGACTCTGCAAACCGCATCGAATTGCATTCTCCCTCACCCGCATTCATCCTTCCCATCTGCATCTGTCACGCGGCCGCCCGGTCCCGCACCGACCTCGACACAGCAGAAGGTTGCACGAATCCCGACAAAGGGTATGATATGGTGTCCGGATTCCTTCTACTCACCTTCATGGCAAAGGATGATCGAAATGTCACATCAAGCAAAGAGCACCACTGGCCTTGTGGCAATCATCGTCATACTGGGACTCTGGTCGTCGTCGTACGCCGGCGCAGACCAGGCGCAGCTTCAACGGGACTACAACGTCAAGCCCGTTCCGTTCAACCACGTCCACGTCGAAGACGGCTTCTGGACGCCCCGCCTGGAAACCAATCGCACGGTCACGATTCCCTACGCCTTCGGCAAATGCGAGGAGACCGGCCGTATCCGCAACTTCGAGAAGGCCGCCGGCCTGCGAACGGGCGAGCACGAAGGGATCTATTTCGACGACTCCGACGTCTACAAGGTCATGGAGGGCGCCGCCTATTCGCTCCAGGTCAATCCCGACACCATGATGAGGCTCTACCTCGATAAGCTGATCACCATCATGGACAAGGCCCGATGGGACGACGGCTATCTGTACACCTTCTATTCCCTTCCTGAAAGGCAGCCTGAGAAGCGTTGGACGAACATCCAGGTCATGCACGAACAGTACTGCGCCGGGCACATGTACGAAGCGGCGGTCGCCCACTACCAGGTCACGGGAGATTCGTCCTTCCTGAAGATCGCCATCGACAACGCCGACCTGATCTGCGAGACCTTTGCCCCGGACAAACGCACCGATCCATCGGGCCACCAGGAAATCAAAATCGGGCTCTGCAAGCTCTATCGAGCGACCGGCGACGAGAAGTATCTCGAGCAGGCCAGGTTTCTCCTCGACCAGCGCGGGCGCAAGGGCCGTCGAGGCCCGGACGGCAACGGCGGACTCTACGGCGAATACGCCCAGGACCACAAGCCCGTGACCGAACAGACCACAGCGGTCGGCCATTCCGTGCGCGCCGCTTATCTGTATACGGGCATGGCCGACGTGGCGGCGCTGACCGGCGAGATGCAGTACATCCATGCCATCGATGCGATCTGGGACGACACCGTGGGCACCAAACTCTACGTCACCGGCGGCATCGGCGCCAGCGGCGGCAACGAGGGATTCAGCGAAGCGTACGAACTGCCCAACCAGACCGCCTACTGCGAAACCTGTGCCTCGATCGCCAACATCTACTGGAACCACCGCATGTTCCTGATGCACGGCGACGCCAGGTACATCGACGTCCTCGAACGAACGCTGTACAACGCCGCCCTCTCGGGCATCTCGATGGACGGAGATCGCTTCTTCTACCCGAACGTATTGGAATCCGTCAGCGGGCACGACCGCAGCCCCTGGTTCGCCTGCGCGTGCTGCCCGTCGAACGTCGCCCGCTTCATCCCGTCGGTGCCGGGATACGTGTACGCTCACAAGGATCGCGATGTCTACGTAAACCTGTTCGTCGGCGGCGATGCCACGATCCAGACCGCCGACAACACCGTGACGCTGACGCAGCAGACTGAGTATCCGTGGGACGGCAGGGTGACGATCCGCGTCGAGCCGCAGAAGAGCGAGACGTTCTCGGTGTATGTCCGCATCCCGGGCTGGGCGCGGAACGAGGCGGTCCCCAGCGACCTGTAC
>DSAR01000549.1 GCA_011046405.1 Chloroflexota bacterium
GGGATTCTCATCAGCACCTTGCCGCAAGGGTGATTTAGCCATCCACGAATGGCGCCACACCCCATTCGTGTAACCTGTCCTGAGCACAGTCGAAGGATTCGTAAAAAATTCGTGAACGGCGCCGTTTCTTATTATCTGGCTCTGCCAGGCCAGGCAACCTTGCTAAGTTATGTCTACAAAGGCCAAAAATCTTGACGAAGAGACCTGGTTATGATATAATGCCTACATCGTGTAAGCCGCTGAAAGCCTTGCCGGCTGCACAAGGGCGGACAGCTGTAGAGTCCTTGGAGGACTGTGAGTTGCTATGATTCGTTTCGATGTTTCTGCTCTTATCAAGGCACGGCTTGGCGCTTCCCTCGTCCTGGATATCGACACAGGACATCAAGATCTGACCGACCTGTCGGTGGATTTTCTTCGTGGGACCGTCCAAGCGATCCGCGTAGAGAACGGTCTGCTTGTGCAAGGCTCCCTGGAATCACAATTAGGGCTGGCGTGTGTTCGCTGCCTGGAATCCGTCGTTCTTCCTTTCTCTTTTGAACTGGAGGAAACGTTTCGGCTGCCGGGAGCCAGTCCCAAACCGGATATTCTGTACCAGGTGGACGAGGATGGCTGGCTTAACCTGACCCCTCTTCTGCGTGAATATGCATGGGTTGCCATTCCAATGAAACCCCTTTGTAGTCCAAATTGTCAGGGTCTATGTCCTCAATGCGGCACGAACCGCAACGTCGAGATCTGCTGGTGCGACACATCACAAATTGACCCGCGTCTGGCCATGCTGAAGGATCTGTTGTAATGCTATAAAGCCTGGTCGACAAAAATTCTGCGTCATGCCTCCTGTCGGCGGCATTGATCAACAGACTCTTTAGAATAACCCTTTGTTGTTCCAATTCTGTCCGGGTTAAGTGCCTATCCAATGAAATTCTTGTTCTTTTGTGCAAGAATTTTGCACACGAGGTGACTTGATTGGTTCCGGCTCTGTCCGGGATAGGAAGACCCAGGAGACTTATGGAAGCCATTGATGAACTGTTCGACAAGGCCGAAGTGCAGGGTTATTTGACCACGGAAGATATTCAAGATCTCCTTCCAGAAGTCGAGGAAGCCCTAGAGCAATTAGAGGAAGTCTTCATTCTATTGCACGATGCGGGGATTGAGGTCTATGACGAAGGAAACTTGGACAAGGAGGATGTAGACGAACTTGACGACGACGATCTGGATGACGAGGGCGGTTACGACCTGAGTGGTGTAGCCACCGATGATACAATTGGTCTCTACCTGAGAGAGATGGCACAGGTACCGCTCCTGACGCTCGAAGAGGAGGTGCAATTAGCCAAAGCGCTTGAGGCGGGTCGTGAGGCCGAAAAGGTATTGCGTCACGATGGCACGGATCCGATAAGACGACGCGAACTGAATTTCACTATTGAGGAAGGATTGGCGGCGCGAGAACACTTGATCAAAGCGAATACGCGCCTGGTGGTCAGTATTGCCAAGAAGTATATGGGGCGTGGCGTGCCGTTCCTGGATTTGATCCAGGAGGGCAACCTGGGTCTGATGAAAGCGGTGGAGAAGTTCGATTATACTCGGGGATATCGCTTCAGTACGTATGCGACATGGTGGATTCGCCAGACGATCACCCGAGCTATCGCGGACCAGGGGCGGACCATTCGTGTGCCGGTGCATATGTCCGACCGGATTCGACGCCTATATAACACGGCCCGTTCCCTGGAACAGGAAAATGGGCGTCGCCCCACGCCAGAAGAGATCGCGGCCGAGATGAATATGGAGCCGCGAAAAGTCCAATGGATGTTGCGAGTCTCCTGGCGCCCCTTGAGCCTGGAACAACCGGTGGGCGAGGAAGAAGATAGCGAGTTGGGGAGTTTCATTGAGGATGAGGCGACGCCGACGCCGACCCAGAGCGCCTATCACTATCTGCTGGGAGAGAAAATAGAGGAGCTTCTCTCGACGCTGAATCCGCGCGAGGCGCGGATCTTGCGCCTTCGTTTTGGTCTGATCAACGGTCGTAGCTATACGCTGGAAGAAGTTGGGCAAAAATTCGGTCTGACGAGAGAGCGAATCCGACAGATCGAGGGACAGGCGCTGCGTCGATTGCGTCACCCACGTCGAAGTCGCCAGTTACGGGATTATCTCGACAATCTCACTTTTCCTCCCTAACCTGGGTGAGCCAGAACCAAAAAAGGGGCGCGGAGATCACATTTTGGTCTCGAATTGCAAAAACATTCGTGAGATTCGATCGTTCGTGTGATTCGTGATAGAAAATCAGGCTCTTGGCCACGAATGTCGAGTAATGAAATGTACTGGGTTAATCACTCAAGCTTTTGATGAAAAACGATTTAGACTTAGCCATGATGATGCGTAACTCGCCGTGGCGAGTGAGAGAAGAGGGCCTCCACTCGCGATAGACCGTCGCGTGTCTTCGGCCTCACGGCAAAAAACCGCCAGCCTCGCTGGCGGTTTTTCGTTTACTATACCCTGTGATACAATAGTCAAATAATCCCTAAAGGAGGAGTAAAGTGTCTGAAAATATTCTCGTTGCTATCGCTTGGCCCTACGCCAGCGCCAAAATTCATACCGGCAACGTGACCGGATCCCACCTGCCCGGCGACATCTTCGCCCGATACCACCGGTTGGCAGGCGACCGGGTGCTGATGGTTTCCGGTTCCGATTCCCATGGCACGCCAGTGACGGTCGTCGCCGAAAGAGAAGGCAAATCACCTAAAGAGACGTTCGAACACTACCATCGTGGTTTCCTGGATCTGTTCCAACGTCTGGGAATCAGTTACGACCTATTTACCCACACCGATACCGAAAATCACCACCAGGTGGCCCAGGATTTTTTTACCGCGCTCCTGAGCAAGAAGTACCTGTACCGGGAAGTTCAAGAACAGATGTACGCCGAAAAACAGGGTCGTTTCCTGCCAGATCGCTACGTCGAGGGGACATGCCCAAATTGTGCTTACGAAGCAGCTCGGGGCGATCAGTGTGATCATTGCAATCAACTACTGGACCCCCAGGATCTGATCAATCCTCGTAGCAAGTTAGACGGTAGCACACCGGTGCTTCGCAAGACGGAGCACTTTTTCCTCGATTTGCCGAAATTGGCTGAAGCAGGCCTCACCGATTGGCTCAACGAGGGAAAAGATCATTGGCGTCCCAACGTGATCAATTTCGCCCGCAAGTACGTGGGCGAAGGATTGCAGGGGCGGCCGATCACCCGTGACCTCTCGTGGGGTATTCGGGTGCCAGTGCCAGGATGGGAGGATAAATGTCTATACGTCTGGTTTGAAGCGGTCATCGGTTATTTCTCTGCCAGCGTCGAATGGGCCCACAATCAGTGGGCCCACAATCAAGGGGAACCTGAAGCCTGGAAGGACTGGTGGTACCAGCCAGAGGCCAAGACGCTGTACTTCATTGGAAAGGACAATATCCCTTTCCACGCTGTCATTTGGCCGGCTGAATTGATGGGGGTCGAGCGGCTCTACGAAGAGGATGAGACGAAGAAACTCAATCTCCCCTACGATGTGCCGGCGAACGAGTTCATGAAC
>DSAR01000518.1 GCA_011046405.1 Chloroflexota bacterium
GACCTCGACAGAACTTGGATCGCCAAGGAAGACAAACCAGTTTGTTGCCAGCCCTGGGACGTGTGTCGGTGTATCCCGAGGGAGCGTATGCCGTGGACTTACCCGCCCAACTACAGGGATTTCAGCAGCGCCGACGAGTATATGCGGTATTGGCTGGCGTGGGAGTACAAGGCCAATCCTTGCTACTATCGAATCCATGCCAACTGTATGGGGGCTGCCCTGGAGGTGTCTTATCTGTATACAAAACCTTGGAGAGATGAAATTCCACTTAGCGCTTCCTATCTGGGCCCAGCAAGCGGCTATGGCGCAATTGAGAAGTGGCACGAGCTGGTGAAAACATCACTGTATTTCCATCCGGCCTGGGAGATGAAACCCGGTACTCTTTTTGTATTTGCCGTACCTGCTGGTGGGCTTAAACTGGACTACGTTCATATGGCAGTGCTTGCAAGCAACTCGGAGGAAATGTGTTTTGAAAAGCAGTCTCCGCATTTGCCAAATGCGTATTACCAATTTAGATTCTGTAAAGATATCCTCCTCGAGTATCCGCCTTTAGTGTACCTTAACTTTCCTACCAGGGAGTAAAAGATGTTGCTTTACCGACAGGAAAATAGACTTAACGCGGTTGAGGCATTTGGCTTTATGCTAATTGCTCTATTTTTGTCGTCAGGTGTTATAGTGGCATGTGGCCCGATGCTAACACCTGAAGAGCCGCTACCAGGTGACACGCGAAGCCGTTCGGCTGATGGAATGATGATGGTTTATATACCGGGCGGCACCTTCTATATGGGGTACAGCGATGCCGAGATCGAAGAAGTACTATATCAATGTGGGACTGGGCTCTATTGTACGTCGGGAGTTCGTAGGGCGCTTGAAAACTCAATTCGACACCTTGTTACTCTGGATGGTTTTTGGGTAGACCAAACTCAAGTAACTAACGGTCAATACACATGTTGTGTAGATGATGAGCGATGTGAAGCATCAGCTTTTACGAACAATCCACTCTATGCTGATTGGGGTAACTATCCTGCAGTAGGGGTTTCTTGGTATGATGCAGTGGATTATTGTACTTGGATCGGGGGACGATTACCGACTGAGGCAGAGTGGGAATATGCAGCTCAAGGATCACGAGAATACAGTGGCACGTGGGCTATATTCTACGACACCCAACCCGTTGTCATATCGGAATGGGTGTTTGACTGGTACGGTCCTTATCCCAGTAGGAATCAGAAGAATCCGACGGGACCTACGAGAGGAGCCTGGAAAGTATTACGAGGACGCAACTGGGAATTTTTGAGCCAACCGCGAAGCCCTGTCTATCGTGGTCGCTATGCTACACCAAGCTCAAAAATGGACACGATAGGCTTTCGGTGTGTGGTGGATCAATGAACGCTTTTTGATCTAGACGATTACTTTATTCCTCGCTATCTGGTTCTTTTCAGTGCATAATGCGCATTTACCCGCACGCGTGACATGATCCACGGACGGTGTTGTGATCGTTTCTTCTGGGACTGGGCCACCCCTTCGACAGGCTCAGGGCAGGCTGGCGTCCCGGAGATATTGAGCGACGGCGATGCGCTGTACCTCGTAGGCCACGACACGTTGGGGCAATGGGACGGCGCCTGGACCTACTACCTCCCCGATGCGCTGGGTTCCGTGCGGCAGGCGACGGACGGCGCGGGGGCGGTGGTCAGCGCGCGGGAGTGGTCGCCGTATGGCGTGGAAGTGGGGAGCGCGCAGGAGGGGCCGGGCTACACCGGCGAGTGCTTCGATGGCGATGTGGGGCTGGTGTACCTGCGGGCGCGGTGGTACGATGTGGATGCGGGGCGGTTTACGCAAGTAGACCCGCTACGTTTGGAGCCTAACCCCTATCTGTATGCCCAGGCCGACCCTATTCAGGCTACTGATCCTGCCGGGACGTGTACATACCGACCTGGCGATCCTGAGGGTACCTGCCGAGTCGAGCCTCGTGATCGCAACCTGTTCAGAATTGCACTGTCTCATAACATTGACCCGTGGGAGCAGATTAAGGCCTGGAACCCGGAGCACGAGCCCCCCGGCTACTACATCCACGTTGGTGATCTGATCTACCTTCGTGACCGCGATGCGATTCCGTTTGCGCAAGGGGCGTCGCCGCTGGATACTATCAGTGGGTATCTTGAAGGAAAAATGAGATCATCAACCCTGGCTTGTATCACGTGGTGGGTGGAGGGCGAGGAAATCGTGTACAATTTTGCCCGTATACCGCCAGAACGGGCACGGTTCACATATCGTGGGGTGGGTATCTCGTATTCCATTGCCGACGTGACTGAGAGTGGTTATGCCGGGCTCATCTGGGGATTTGACCCCCGTAAGTCCGAAGGCGGCACCTTTGAGGATTATGAGGGGCCTTCGATCGGCGCCTCCGTGGGAGCAAGCGTCAACCTGCCACCGGGATTTTTGAACGTGTTCACTTTTGGCGTCGGCGGTGGCGTTGGAGGATTCAAGTCGCTGACCAGCCAGGTCTTTGGGTTCTACGCCTATACCAGCGCGGGAGTCAGCGCCAGCACTCCTGGCGTAGGTCTGACGTTCTCCTTCTTGGGGACATACTATCAGCGTGGCGGGGATCGGCAACAATATGGTGAGCGAAGTAGTCAACCTGCGCACGGTATGTACTCTGCCATCAGTACCGGCGATGGTTCGCCGGTGCAGGGCAACCCGATCATTGCCCTCGCGCGTCCATCCGCAGCCAACCAGGTATACCGCGTCCTTGATCGGTATTACGCGACGCAGGGCTTGATCCCATCTCGATGAGCGGGAGGCGGAGATATGCGCAAACGTGACGCGCTCTGGAACGTTTTAGCCGTGTTAGCCGTGGTTCTGGTGATCGGACTGGGGAGGTGTGTTCCGGTCGGGCTGTTCTCCACCCCAACTGCTGTGCCGACACTCGTTGGGCCGCGCCGGATTGCCGACAACACGCTGGGCTTACGCGAGTACTGGCGTGCGCCATTTGACCACATGTATTCGTTGACGGCCACGTCAGGCCGGGTGGTCTATGTAGATTCCGTAAGCAATGTTTCGCACGTGCGGGTACTCGACGCGGCCAACGGCGACTTGCTCTGGGAGGTTGTGGAAGAAGGCTGGGATAATTGGGTGGCTGCGGACGCCGAGCGCGTGTATTTTGAGGATAGCTACGATGTACTCCACGCATACGCTATGGAAGATGGTCGGTTGTTGTGGAAAAGGCAGTTCTCACCTTATAGAGGGCGTTGGCGTTCTCCTGACCCGCATGGAGACATCCTGTACATTCGGCAAGGCGGAAGTGGAGAAGATTATCTATACACTCTTGATGCCCGGACAGGAGAGGTTCTGAGCACCGAATCGCTCTGGACTGCCGATCACTTTCTCGTGTTTGCCCAGTTTTCCCGCTTCGACTTGCACATTCTTACCGTGCAGCAGCCTTTCACGCTGCGGGCCGTTGACTCGGTCACGCAGCAAACGCTGTGGCAGATAGAACAAAGGCCCGGTCTCTTTTTGCAGAATCTTCGATGGCCTCCCGTA
>DSAR01000333.1 GCA_011046405.1 Chloroflexota bacterium
ATGGGGTCCCGGTCGTCATCCACGACGCGACCGTCGATGCCACCACCGACGGCAGCGGGCCGGTCGCGGCGCTCACCCTGGCCCAACTCAAGCGCCTCGACGCCGGCACTCACTTCGCCCCCCAGTTCGTCGGCGAGACTATCCCCACCCTGGAAGAGGTGCTGACGACCTTTGGCCACCGGCTTCTGTTGAACGTCGAACTCAAAAGCACCAGTCTGCGCGACGACGGGCTGGAACGAGCGGTGATGGCCCAGATCTCGCGGCACGACATGACCGACCGGGTTCTGATCTCCTCGTTCAATCCCTTCGCCCTGCGCCGGGCCAAGCAGCTGGCGCCCCACGTATCCGCTGGCCTGCTATACGCCCCCGACCTGCCGCTCCCGCTACGTCGCGCCTGGCTGGCCTTCGTCGCGCCACACGAGGCCCGCCATCCCCAACACACGATGGTCGATGCACAGTACGTGGCCTGGGCCAGGAGGCGCGGTTATCGGGTTCATCCCTGGACGGTGGACGACGTCGCGGAGATGAAGCGACTCGTCGGGCTCGGTGTCGACGCTGTCATCACCAACCGCCCTGATTTGCTCAGGGACCTGCTCGCATCTGCAATGGGAGAGAGTTAGTGGACCAGACCGCCGAATCTACTCACCAATCGGTGGACTACCGCCCCAACCTGATCCATCTGGCCCTCGTGTTCACCAACGCCCTCAGCCGGATTCCGCCAACCGCCCTGATGCCGGCCTGGTTGGCCCTGGCGGCCATCGCGTGCTGGCCCTGGGGCGATCTGCGCTTGGCGGCGGCCTTGCTTGCGCTGGCCTTCACCCTGGTCGATGGGGCCAGTCTCTCGCTCTTGCCCCACTGCGACCGCTCCTTTGGCCCGGTCACGCCCCCTTTATTGGGCTTGACCCTCATTCGCACCGCCCTCTTCTTTGGCCTGGGGATTGCCTGGGTCACCCCGGCCGGTCTCCTGGGCGCGGCCGCGCTCAACCTGGCAATATTCGCCGTGGCCCTGTACGGGACGTGGGTCGAGCCGTTTCAGATCGGCATCACCCGGATCACGCTGCGCTCCCCCAAGCTCAATGGTTCTGGGCCCCTGCGATTGCTCCACCTCAGCGATCTGCACGTCGAGCGTTTTGCCCTGCGGGAGCGGCGTTTGCTCTATCTCGTCGAAACGCTCTCGCCCGACGCCATCGTGCTGACCGGCGATTACCTGATCCTCTCGGCCGCCCAAGACGAGGCCATCCACGCCGCTGCACATCGTGCGTTGAGCGCGCTCTGTCAGATCGCCGGCCCCGAGCGTCCCATCTACGCCATCTCCGGCAGCCCGCCGGTCGATCACCCCGACGTCGTTCCGGCGATCTTTGCCGATCTGTCGATCCACTGGCTGCTGGACGCCGTCGCAGACGTACAGATCAAGGGGCACGCGGTGCGGATCGCGGGCCTACGCTGCACCGCTGACCGCCAGCGAGACGCGCCTCGCCTCCGGCGTTTGTTGGAGAACAGCGCTTCGCCCGAACGCTTCACCCTGCTGCTCTACCACTCACCCGACCTGATGCCCGAGGCGACAGCCCTGGGCGTAGACCTATACCTCTGCGGTCACACCCACGGAGGGCAGATCCGCTTGCCGTTTTTCGGCGCCATTTTCACCAGTTCCGAGTTCGGCAAGCGGTACGAGATGGGTTGTTACCGGGCCGGGGATACCACGCTCTACGTCAACCGGGGATTGGGCGTGGAAGGGCTGGGGTCTCCCCGCGCCCGTTTTCTCTCCCCGCCAGAGATCGTCCTGTGGACCCTTTCCAATTAAACCCGCTCCTTATGCTTGCTCCTCGCCGCCTATATGCTATAATTCCAATGGCAAAAGAGTTTCATTACCCGACATCTCCGGATCACGAATACACGAGTTTTGGCTTCGAATTGCTAACCACACCAGATCGTCCAATTGGGAGAACATCTGCGAGGGCACGAGGGGGTTTAAGAAAATGAAGAAAGACGTACTTGTTTTGATCGTCATTCCCATCCTAATTATGTGGGTGTGTTTCATTTTATTTGAGGCCAGGCTCGTAGTAGGCGATTTATCGCCGTACAAGCGCGCTGAAGCCGCTGTCTAGCAGCGCACGCACTACAAACAACGCTCAAAGCATTTAAAACACATCTTTATGTTATAAGGATGCACACCCGATAAGCCAGTGCCCAAAGATTGACTGGATCGTATCTTCTCAATAAGTTGGGGAGCTGTGGCCGGTCTCCCGACCGAGCCACAGCGGGCACGGTCAGGAGACCGGCCCGAGCGAGTTTACCCCGGTTTATTGAGATGATACGACTGGACCCATCTGTGAAATCAGCGATTTAGATCCCAGTTCTCAATCTCTAGTCGTTTTCGAGTCCACGTTTTACGTATCATACATAAGTTCAAGGAGGTGTATCTTGCACATCGTCGTATGTACCAAACATACGCCCGATAGCGAAGCCAAGATGTCGGTGGACGACGCCGGCAACGTGTCTTGGGGATCGTCCCCGATCATCATCAATCCCTGGGACGAGTACGCCGTGGAGGAGGCTTTGTTACTGCGGGACGAGCACGGCGGCAAAGTGACCGTCGTCTCGATGGGGCCAGAGGACGCCCTGGAGGCGCTCAAGCACGCCATCGCGATGGGGTGCGACGAGGCGATCCGGGTGTGGGACGAGGCCTGTACCGGTTCCGATACCCTGGCGACCAGCTACGTGTTGGCCAAGACCATCGAGAAGATCGGCGACGCTGACCTGATCCTGTTTGGCAAGTCGGCCATCGACGCCGAGACGGCGCAGACCGGCCCGGCCGTTGCTGTACGCCTGGACATGCCTTCCCTGATGTACGTCATCGCCATCACCGACATAGATCCCGATGGGAAGACAATCGTCGTCGAACGCCTGCTGGAGGAGGGACGCCAGGTCGTCTCCTCACCCCTGCCAGCCGTCGTCGGCACGAGCAAGGGGATCAACGAACCACGCTATACGTCCTTCATGGGTATCCGGAAGGCTTCGAAGATGGAATATCCCGTCTGGACGTTGGAGGATATCGGTGCCGACCCGGAAAAAGCGGGCGCCAGTGGTTCTGGCGTGCGCTGGCCCGAGGTGATGATGCCGCCGGCGCGCGAAGGTGAGGCCGAAATCATCGAGGCCGAAACGATGGAAGAGGCCGCTGCGATTCTGGTCGATAAGTTGATGGCCGAGAAAGTGATATAGGAGGCGAGGCAATGGCGAACAAAGATGTTTTTGTCTGGATCGAGCAGTTCAAGGGACAGCCTGCGCCCGTTTCTTGGGAGGCCGTCGGCGTGGCGCGTCGACTGGCGGATGACCTGGGAGGCGGCGTGACCGCCTGTATCTTCGGCGGGGAAAGCCTGGAGGATATGGCTCAGCAGGCCATCGCTTACGGCGCCGACACGGTGTGCCTGGCCGAGGACGAGACGTTGGATGAATTTCGCGTCGAACCCCAGGCTGCCCTGTTAGCCCAGGTCGTGCGAGAGGCTGAAGCGGACGCCGTGCTCATCGGCGCGACGTTC
>DSAR01000153.1 GCA_011046405.1 Chloroflexota bacterium
ACCGCACACCGCTCTTGATCCCACAGAACGTGGGGGCAAGAATGACCGAGTTGGGTATCGAGATGATTGGTTCCGAGGCAAAGTCCTGGTTGGGCGTGCCGCTGATCCTCGGCGAGCGGGTGCTGGGTGTGATAACGGTCCAAAGCTACGACACACCCAATGCGTATGGCGAACGGGAGAAGGAGTTGCTGACCGCCATCGCCAGCCAGACCGCTATCGCGCTGCAGAACGCCAGCCTGTTCGAAAAGACGAGCACGCACGCCGCAGAACTCGCCATCCTCAATGAAATGAGCCAGGCCCTCGCCAGCATCCTCGACGTGGATGAGGTGCTCGAACAGGCCTACCACGGCGCCTCCCGCCTGTTGCGCACCACCAATTTTTACATCGGCCTATACGACCCTGACGAAGAGATCATCACGTTCAAACTCCATATATCCGAGTCGAGTGAGGACAAAAAATTCCAAACTATGTCGGCTGATCAGGGCCTTTCCGGGTACATCATCCAGCACCGTGAGGGGCTCCTGATCCAGGAAAACGTCGAGGAACGAATGGTGGAGTTGAACATCACGCCGGTCGGGGAGATCGCCAAGTCCTGGCTGGGCGTTCCGATGATCGTCGGCGACCGGGTATTGGGCGTGATGATCGTGCAGAGCTTTAGCACGTCCCGCGCCTACGACGAGGACGATTGGAACCTGATGCAGTCCATCGCCAACCAGACCGCCATCGCCCTCCAAAACGCCTATCTCTTCCAGGAGACGGAAGCCGCCCTGGCCGAGACGGAAACGCTCTACCTGGTCGGCGAGACGGTCAGCCGCCTGGGGGCCCTGGATGAGACCTTCCAAATGCTGGCCAACGTCCTGGTCGGTCAACTCGGTTACACCCACGCCTGGCTGGGCATCATCGACAAACAGACCCAGACCCTCGCCGAGATTGCCAGCGCCGGCCTCCGCCCCAGCGAGCAGCAAACAACACACCTCAAGCTGGATGCCCAGGCCGATCTCCCCGTGCTTCAGGCCATATCGCAATGCAAATCGATCGTCATCGACGCCGAGCAATCAGGCAGCGACGGGCACCTGGCCGAAATTCCCATCATGGTAGGCAGTGAAGCGGCCGGCGTGATCACTGTCCATCGCAGCAGCGATGGTCCTGGCATTAGCCAACGAAACCTGGGCGTGCTCGAAGCGGTAGCAGATCAGGCAGCGGTTGCGTTACAGAATAGCAACCTCCTGGAAGAGATCCAACGCCGCGCCACCCAGTTGGCGGCTGCAGCCGAGGTCGCTCGAGACGCCACCTCTATCCTGGACGTGGATGCGCTCTTGAATCAGACGGTCCATCTCATCTCAGAACAGTTCGAGTTCTACCACGCCGGCGTTTTCCTGGTGGATGACAATCAGGAATACGCCGTCCTGCACGCCGCTTCTTCCGAGGGCGGGCAAAAGATGCTGGCCAAGGGACACAAGCTGCCCGTCGGCAAGGTCGGCATCGTCGGCAATGTAGCCGCGACCGGCGAACCGCACATCGCCTTAGACGTCGGCGAGGACGCGGTTCACTTCGCCAACCCCGATCTACCCGAGACCCACTCCGAGATGGGGCTGCCCCTCAAGGTGCGCAATCAGGTCATTGGCGTGCTCGACGTGCAGTCCATCCAAGAGGCCGCCTTCTCGGAAGAAGACGTCGCCGTGCTACAGACGCTGGCCGACCAGTTGGCGGCTGCCATCGTCAACGCCCGCCTGTTCCAGAACGTTCGAACCGACGCGATGCGCCGGGCACTGATCAACGAGGTACAACAGGCCGCCGCCGTATCCCTGAACTCGGAGGAACTCCTCCACCGGGCCGGTGAAGTGATCTCGCGCCGCTTAGAGAGGCCATCCGCCGTCTTCTCGTGGGACGAGAGGGAACAACATCTCCGCCCCGTCGCCATTCACGACGAGCGCGGCGAGGACGTCTACCTTTCAGGAGACGCCCGGGTGACCCGCAAAATGGCCCCCTCCCTGCTGTCGGAGGTGATCGACAAACGTCATGCCTGCGTCCTCGATCCAGTCGCCCATCACCTGGGGCGGCCCGCTCTAAATTTGGTCGAACGGATCGGTATCGAGGGTGGGATTTATATTCCCCTGACCGCCCGAGATCAAGTTCTCGGCGTATTGGCCATCGCGCAGACCGATGGTCATTTCTCCGAAGGGATGGAGTTTGCCGAGATGGTGGGGCGGAACCTCAGCGTCGCACTGGAGAACGCCCGGCTTTACCAGGAAGCCATAGAAACCACCGAGAAGCTCCAGGAAATGGATCGCCTCAAGAGCCAATTCCTGGCCAATATGTCCCACGAGTTGCGCACACCGCTCAACTCCATCATCGGTTTCTCCCGCGTCATTCTCAAAGGCATCGACGGCCCGCTCACCGATATGCAGCGCACCGACCTGGAGGCGGTCTACAACAGTGGCCAGCATCTCCTGGAACTGATCAACAGCATCCTCGACATCTCCAAGATCCAGGCCGGCAAGATGGAACTCTCCTTCGAGGAAATCGACCTGACCGAAGTCATCCGGGTCGTGATGTCTACAGCCAAGGCCCTGATCAAGGACAAAGCAGTGGAACTTCAACAATCGATCCCTCAAGAACTCCCTACCATCCGCGCCGATGCACGCCGGGTGCGCCAGATATTGACCAACCTAGTCGGCAACGCTACCAAGTTTACCGAGGAAGGCTTTATCAAGGTGGAGGCAGAACTTGCCGGACCAGAGGTCATCATACGCATCATCGATACCGGGGTTGGCATCCCTGAGGACAAGATCGAGACCATCTTCGACGAGTTTACCCAGGTCGATGGCTCCAGCACCCGGGCCGTCGGCGGGACCGGGCTGGGTCTTTCGATCACGCGCCACTTCGTAGAGATGCACAGTGGACGCATCTGGGTCGAAAGCACTGTGGACAAAGGCTCTACCTTCTACGTCGCGCTGCCCATCAAGGGGCCGCCCGAGTCGACCGAGGAGGAAATCACTGAGGAAAAAGCAACGCCAATACCTCCGGAAGAAGAGAAAGTGGAAGGGCCAGAACCGGGTCAGAAAGTCGTGTTATGTGTGGATGACGACGAAGGGGTCATTATGCTCTTCCGCCGTTACCTGAGCAAACAAGGCTATTACGTCATCGGCGTCACCGAGGGACAGGCTGTCCTGGATAAGATCCAGACCCACAAGCCTTTTGCGATCACGCTGGATGTCATGATGCCCGGCAGGGATGGTTGGCAGATCATTCAAGATCTGAAATCGAATCCAGACACGTGCGACATCCCCGTTATTATCTGCTCCATCGTCAGCGATCAAGAGCGCGGCATTAGCCTGGGCGCTTCTGGATATCTGGTCAAACCGATTCTGGAAAAAGATCTCCTGTCCGCGCTGGAAAGATTGGATCAGGAAGACAAACAACAGAAAATACTGGTCGTCGACGACCACGACAAGGATCGAGATCTCATACGCCGTATGCTCGAAAGCCAAGAGAGATATAGCGT
>DSAR01000577.1 GCA_011046405.1 Chloroflexota bacterium
ATCGGGCTTGGTGAAGTTATAATTCGTGAAACCGAGCCACAGCGAATAGATCATCGGGTAAAGCGTGAGCACGAGGAAACCCAGGAGCCACGGCGCGAGGAACATATAACCAGCGGCGTTGTTTCTGATAAACTTGACGATACCGGATATCTTGCGCATAAAGAAACTTTCCTCCTGATGACTGGGTATGTCCGTGCGCGTCAGAACGGGGCCGGGCCTGTTGACTCACGCACGATAAACCGGGCCTTTACATCGATTTTTTGCTGAGACCGGTCAGGGGCCTGGATGCGAGCCAGCAGCAGTTTAGCCACTTCCCGCCCGACTTTCACCATATCCTTGGAACTGGTCGTCAAGCGTGGCGTCAGGTAACTGGCCAGGGGGATATCGTCATAGCCGACCAGTGATAGATCGGCGGGCACACGCAGCCCCAGGTCGTTGGCCGCGCGCAGCGCGCCGATGGCCAGCAGGTCGTTGATGGCCAGCAAAGCCGTAGGCCGATTCGGGAGCTTGAGAAGCTGAAGGGCAGCCTGATACCCTTCCTCAATCGTTGTGCCGCAGGTGACGATCATTTCCGGGTCGACCGGCAAGCCGGCTGCCTGCAGGCCGTCCTGGTAAGGTAGCAAACGATCCAAACCTCCTGCCGAACCAATGGGCAGATCGACAGTCTCAGGATCGTCCCATGGCGACCGCACGCCGTAAATTAAGCCAATCCGCCGGTGTTGTAACGATAATAAATGGGCCATGACTTGCCGGGTCGCCGCCTCGTAATTGGACACCACGCAGTCTAGTTCCGGGTGCTCGCCTATTTTGGCGATAGGGAAGCGCCGTTTGAGGAGCTGGGTTAGAATCTTTTGCGCTTCTTCCGATTGGAAAACATAGGCGCTCATCAGAATCACCCCATCGGTGCGGCGTGACATCTCTTTGAAAATCTCCTTCCCATGGTCGGGGTCGAGATCGGCGCTGGAGAGCAGCAGGTGATAACCCGCCGCACGCAGTTCTTGCTCGACCCCATCGGCGGTCTGCCAGAAATGTGGGTTGTGGATGTCCGGGAGAATGAGGCCGATAGTCTGCGAGTGGCCTAAACGCAAGGCCTGGGCGCGGGCATCCGGCTCGTAGCCAAGCTCCTCGATGGCCTCCAGGACGCGCTGGCGAGTTTCTTCGGAGATGGGCACCCGGCCATCGGCAAGGCCGTTCACCACATACGAAACCGTTGCCGTTGAGACCCCGGCCAACCGAGCTACGTCAACTTGCGTCGGTCGCTTCATAGCTCTACCATCCTATACACCCCTTGCACTTTTGGACTCGAAAATAAGAGGAGATTTCTCGAATTTCACTTATACACATAAGCTTATACGTATAAATGATTATAAACAATATAGCATAAGTTTTTTACGGTGTCAAGAGGCAAATTGGAGTTGCTGTGCCGGTGTGGGTGTTTTTCGGCGAGATGGAGAAACTTATAGCCGACACACGATCGTAGCGGCGTTTTGACACATGCGCACGGCATGGCTGCCGGCCATGCCGTGCGTGCGTTGTGGAGGCTTACCCTTTGAGGCCGGTGGTACTGATGCCCTCCACCAGGTATCTCTGGAAGATAATAAAGATAGCGAAGACCGGCGCCAGCGACAGGCTCGACATCGCAAACACCGATCCCCAGTTTGTGCCCGCGCTGGGATCGGAGTAGGAACGGATTGCCAGCGAGACGGTGTAGAGGTGCGGGTCTTGCAAGTAGAGCAAGGGGCCGAGAAAATCTTCCCAGGTCCAATAGAACGAGAAGATCGCCGCCGTAATGAGGGCCGGCTGGATCAGCGGCAGCGTGATCCTGAAGAAGATGCCGATCTTGCTACATCCGTCGATCTCCGCTGCTTCGTCCAATTCGATGGGGATGCCACGCATGAATTGGATAATGAGGAAGACGAAGAAAGCGTTGCCGAAAAAACGGGGCACGAGTAGGGGCAAGAAGCTGTTGATCCACCCGAGCTTGCTGAATACGATGTACTGCGGGATCATCAGCACTTGTCCCGGCAGCATCAACGTCAGCAGCATGAGCGAAAACCAGAATTTCCGTCCCACGAAGCGGATTTTGGCGAAGGCGTAGGCCACACACGCTGACGAAGCCACAGCCGCCACCGTGCCCACGGTCGCATAGATCAGGGAATTCTTGTAAAACGTGCTGAATGAGATCGTACCGAAGCCGGCCCACCCGTTGATGTAATGCTCGATGGTCGGGCTTCTGGGAATGAGCGACGCTGTGGTCGTCCAGATATCGGATGTCGGTTTGAGCGAGCTGGCGATCATCCAGAGGATGGGGTAGAGCATAATGAAGCACGACGAGGCGACCAAGATGTGGTAGATCGCGGCGTTGAGCCTGTCGCGGGTCTGCTTGCTGCCGCGCGGGACGGCCGGGGTGTACATTTCTGTGCCACTCATTCTCCAAGTCCTCCCGATTCGTAGTAAACCCACGCCGACGATGATTTGAATACCAAAGCGGTGAAGAACGCAATCACCAGCAGCAATATCCAGGCCATCGCCGAACCATAGCCCATCTCGTGGACCTCGAAGGCGCGCAAGTAGAGATAGAGGGCGTAGAAGAGCGTCGAATCCAGGGGACGCCCGCCGGTGATGAGGAAAGCCTGGGTGAAGACGAGGAAGCCGGAAATCATTTGCATCACCAGGTTGAAGAAGATGACCGGGCTGAGCATCGGCAAGGTGATCTTGATGAACTTATCCCATCCGCCGGCCCCGTCGATGGATGCCGCCTCGTACAGCTCTGCCGGGATTTGCTTCAGTCCGGCCAGAAAGATCAGCATCGGCGAGCCAAACTGCCAGGCCGCCAGTGTGATCAGCGTCCAGATCGCCGTGCGCGGGTTTGCCAGCCAGTTGACGTAGGGCAATCCCACTGCCTGGAGGATATAGTTGATTAACCCCAGGTTCTGGCCGCCCCATACCTGCCGCCACATCACCGCGACGGCGACACTTCCGCCAACGATGGAGGGCGCATAATAGGCGGCGCGATACAGACTTACCAGTTTGTGCTTTTTGTTGAGCAGCATCGCAATCAGCAGGGCGACGATCAGGCGCAGTGGCACGGCGGTGAAGACGTAGTAGAGCGTCGCTCTGACCGAGCGCCAATAGCGACGGTCGCCAAAGAACATCCGCTGGAAGTTGTCCAGCCCGATCCACTTCGGCGCGGAGAAGATGTTGTAGTCGGTGAACGCCAACCAAAATGAAGCCACAATCGGCAACAGGGTGAAGACGAAGAAGCCGATGAGCCAGGGGGATAAAAACAGGTATCCTGCCAGATTGTGTTGTCTAGCGCCGGCGCTTTTCTTCTTGGGATGCCGGGAAACCGGCTGTACTTGTGCTGTATCGATCACCCTTGCGCGCTCCTTCGAAAATAAACTGGTTTAAGCCGCCACCGTACTGAAGGTAATCTGTACAGTAGCTCCAGTAAGCTTCTCCAATTGGCGAGTCAAATAACTGACTTTGGCTTCCTTG
>DSAR01000251.1 GCA_011046405.1 Chloroflexota bacterium
AGGTTGCTCGCTGTGCGGTTTATCACGCGCATCAACCCCGGCTTCGTTTTCCTTGAGTTCACCTGCGAGCGTTCTGAGCCTTTGGGGCGGCTTACGCTTGCGACTTGCTACGAAATCCCGATGAGTTCTGCTACGTTTTCCCGGAAATATGCACAGTTGTCTTTTACGTCCAATCACGTTATAATCACTCGCGTATGAACAAGATTGCGCGCTTCGAATCGCTTGCCGAGCGGCTGGTGGAGGGCACGTTCGCCCGCCTGTTTGCCGACCGATTGAGCCCCCTGGAGGTCGTCCGACGCCTGGCCCGGTCGATGGAAGATCACCAGGCGTTTTCCCCTGTCGGTATTCCCCAGGCTCCCACACACTATTGGGTGCGATTGAATCCCCATGACTTGGATGCGCTCAATCCAGACGATGCGCCATCTGAACATGACATGGCCAATTACGTCAACTCGTTGGAGAGAGAGTTGGCACAGCAGGTGGCCGAGTTGGCGAATCAGATGGGTCTGGCGCTGCGCTATAAGCCAACGGTTCGCGTTTTACCGGATGAAGCGATTGCGCCCCACGACGTGCACATCGAGGCAGCGTGGATGCCAGAGGAGGCTGTCGAGGTCGGAAGCACGATGCAGCTGGCGGAGATCGAGACTGCGGAGAAGGACGAACAAGGTGAGGCGGTCGACGAACCGTCCTCGCGTCGCCCGTTCTTGATCCTCGGAGGGGAGCGTCACGTTGATCTCCACCAACCGGTCGTCTCCATTGGCCGGGCGTTGGATAACGATATCATCTTGGAGGATCCCCGCGTTTCGCGCCATCACGCCCAACTCCGGCGGCGCTATGGGCGTTACGTGCTCTACGACCTGAGAAGCTCGGGTGGCACGCAGATCAATGGTTACCCGATTGAGGAGTGCGTGCTCCATTCCGGGGACGTGATCTCCCTGGCCGGCGCTCAGATCATCTACGGCGAGGATCCCCAGCCTTCCATTTCGTTGGAGGGTGATGAAGATACGCCGTTGTTGGCCCACGAGTAAACGGTCGTATCGGGATGGATATGTTGTTGCTTCTGCGTCTCTTATTGGCGCTCCTGCTCTACGCTTTCCTGGGCGGTGTTTTTTGGATATTGTGGCGCGACCTGCGCCGCGCCGCCGAAGACCGTTCTGACGCCCGCCCCGGTATGATCCCCCAGCCCAAGGGGCAATTGCTCGTTATCTGCGCTCCCGATGGACCCTCTTGGGAGGAGGCCATGGGGCGTGACGAACATCCTGTCTTTCCCCTCCAGGCAGTCAACTCCTTGGGCCGTTCCGCCATCAACACCATCCACATTCCAGATACGTACGCCTCGGCTCAACACGCTTTGCTGGTCTGGCGAGAGGGATTGTGGTGGCTTGAAGATCAGGGTAGTCGCAACGGGACGTTGTTGAACGAAGCCCGTATCTCTGGGCCGACAGTCGTCAGTGCCGGAGACGTCATCGGTATCGGGCAAGCGCGCTTGCAGTTGCTCGTAGATCAGAATCATCCTTGATCCGGATAAAACAGAAGTCAAAACTATCCCCATGCTTCGGACCCCTCCGGGTCTTCTGAAATTTTCCTCCCGGCATATCAATCTCTTGACCATCCAGGCCGCCTGGCATAAAATAGGAGAAAGTCGTAACCCGACACTCGTGGCCAAGAGCCTGATTTTCGATCACGAATCACACGAATGCTCGAATGTCACGAATGTTTTTTGAAATTCGAAGCCAAAATTCGTGTTATTTGTCCATTCGTGACATTCGTGATCCAGAGATGTCGGGTAATAAAATTGCAGATAGCTAATAAGGAGAGCGTATGGCTAACCAAGAAGCGCGCGTGCGTTTTTGTCGCCAGTGCGGGGCTTCTCTGACCCCCAACCAGCGTTTCTGTCGTCAGTGTGGGCGGCAGATCTCCCCGCCGCCGGGCGCTGGATCTTCACCCGCAGCGGGACAGGTGTCCGGCGCGCCACCCGTGACGGCTCAATCACGTGGTGGGTGGGGACGTTGGACGCTCGTCGCTGCCGGTTGCGTGGGCACCCTGGCCCTGCTATGCGTTGTCGGGGCCGTGCTGGCGGTGGCCTTTCGATCGGGAATCCCCTCTGGCCAACGCCCGCCATCGACGGCCTGGGATGGCGCCAAGACTGAAGTGCTCCACAGCGAGCGCCTTGTCCCCTCCCAGGAATACCAGGTCGTAGACGTGGAGGGAGCGCTGTCCATTGTCGTCCCGGGCGGCTTCCTGGATACCCCGGAGGAGCTCAGCGTGGCTGCTGTCACAGGCGGCCCAGCGCTACAACTCCCTTTGCCTGCTCAACCCCTGGGCGTGTTCGAGATTGAGCTGGGCGAAAAGACGTTCTTCGCCGAGCATCTGTTCATCGAGCTGCCGTACGATCCTGCCGCACTCGAATCATCGCTGCCTGCCGAGTTCTCCCTGCTCGCCAGTTACTGGGACGAGGAGGTGGAGGCGTGGGTGGAGATGCCGTCCGCCGTGGACACGGACCGCCAGCGCCTGGTCATACCCACCCTCCACCTGACCAAGATACGCTACGACTACGTCGTGGCCGACGGCCACATCTACAACGACTACTTCTCGGTCAAGTATGACCAGAGCGAGCTGGACGCGATGAAGAAGAAGTATCCGAACTTTGAGCAGACCCTCTCCGACTATGTGGAGGGCGTGGTCAACGCGCTTGAAACTGCCCGGCTGACTTATGATCAACACGGTTTTCGAGAGCTTGAGAAGATCAAGGCTGCCGAGTGGGCTGTCGTGCCCGCCGAATCGAGGGGGGTCAAGCTGCCACCCTGGCATCCGGATCACAGCGTGATGGTCAAGACCGTCCGATTCAACGTGTTTATCGGCGGGGACCGGCACGACGAAAGCTGGACCTGGAAAGGCATCGCCTATTCGAGTCTCAGCCGCAGCAAGTATAGCGGCAATATCTATATCCCCTACGACCATTCCGGGGTTCAGGCGCTGGAGATCGCCCACGAGGTGTTCCACAGTGTCCAGAATCGCTATTATAACCTGGTGGGGATGACGGAATTCGGCGTGCCCGGGACCACGAGCCCGAGTTACCAGTTTCTGGCTCGCCAATGGTGGCTGGAAGCCACGGCCGAGTACGCCGCCGGAAAGCTGGTCTATCCCGAACCGGATGGCCGGCCCAATCAGTACATGGGCGGAGACATCGATTTCAAGCGCCACGAAAAGCCGCTCGCTCACTCGCCCTCGGTGGTGCGCCAGTATTCGGAGAGACCGGCTTACAACAACGCCTGGTTCATCGAGTTCCTGGTCACCCAGAAGGACATCGACTTCAACGACATGTTCGAGACTGTCGCTTCTTACAAATGGCCCAGCGTCTACGACAACCTGGTCGCCTACCTGGAGACCCAGGGCCTGGACATCAACCAGGTCTACGCCCAGTACACCGTCTGGTGGCTCTTCAACCCCCGTAGCCCGCTTCAGC
>DSAR01000079.1 GCA_011046405.1 Chloroflexota bacterium
GGAGACCGGCCATAGCAGGTCGGAGACTGGCCACAGCGTTGAGTCATATACCTCCAAAATTTTCGCCCGCGACCGCGCAAGCGCGGTTTGCATCTGGGGGGACGCCCCCCAGACCCCCCAGGATTCAGCATTACAGAAACCAGGAACCAGTAGCCAGAAATCAGAACAAGACGGGGGAGACGCAGCGAAACCCGTAGTCGTCGACCGAGTTGGACGGGAAGCCCCAGTACCGGACCGCGCAGCGGGCGTCGTCCTGATCGCTGTACCACGACCCGCCACGCACCACGCGGGCAACCTCATCGCCTGGCGACGTATCCTCGCGCCCGTCGTCCGGTTGGTACGGGTAACCAAAATCGGGCTGGCGCCAATCGGTTCCCCACAGGCTCGACGTCCATTCCCAGACGTTGCCCACCGCGTCGGCCACTTCGTAGGGACTGTGTCCACCGGGGAAGATGCCCACCGGTGAGGTCTGTCCCAGGCCGCTCTCGCGGGTATTGGCGCGCGCCGCGTCCCACTCATTCCCCCAGGGCCAGGTGCGGCCGTCGAGCCCCCGCATCGCCTTCTCCCACTCAGCCTCGGTGGGCAGGCGTACGATGGGGGTTTCCGATGGCAAATGCCGACCTTTGAGGGAGTAAGTTTCAGGTTTGCCGTCGCGCCAGATGCGCCACTCGCCGTTCGTCGCGCGCAATCGTTCCGCCAGCCAGCGGCAGAAGGCCGTCGCCTCGTACCAGGTCACGCCCACTACCGGCTGGTTGGAGCCATTGAAGCGGGGAGCGTGCCAGTAATCGGGTCGGTCGGTGCGTTGCCAATCCAGGCGGGGCTGGCCCTGCCGCCAGACCCAGGCGGAGCTCTCTTCTCCGCCCCACCAGGCCGGGTCGTCATAGCCGCCCGCCTCGACGAAACACCGGTACTGGGCATTGGTCACCGGATAGCGGGCGATCAAAAAGGCTGGCAGATCCAACTCGTGTTGCCCTCTTTCCCCTTCGAGCCACGCCCAAAGAAGTTCCAACATCTCCTCTTGGGACAAGCTTTCTGCCGAGTAGGGGCCCTCCTCCACTTTCTGCTGTACCCACGCCTTCCAGCGTTCCACCTCTTCGTCGGTGGAGCCCATCACGAAGGGGCCAGCCGGCACCGGGGCCCACACGATGTCCGGCAAGGGCGCCTGGTCAGGGGCCGATTGGACGGCGCCGGTTCCCGGCCGCGGGTCGCCCAGGGTCCCCAAGGCGACGCCGGCCTCCAGCCGCGCCGGTGGATCGAAAGCTGGTGCCACGCACGAGATGGCGGCCGCCAGATCCCGGGCCGTGTGTTCCTTCACCTCCCACACGTTCCCCAGCAAACCCACCGGGACGTCGGCCAGGGCGCGGGCGACGAAGGTGGCGTTGTAATGGGGCGCCTCCGCCGGGTCGTCGAGGTCACGGACGAAGGTCAAAAGGTCGTTGGCCCTGGGCGGGTCCTCGGTGATCAGGTGGCCGACGGTCAACAGGAGGGTCTCGTCCCACCACCGGTCGCGCCAGTCCTGGGCCAGGATCTCTTGTGCCCGCGCTGGGAGATCTTTTTGGCGCGCCAGCCGCCGGGCCGCCAGGTATTCCTGGAATGGCTTACGGTAGAAACGAATGGCTCCGCTGATCTCCTGGAGCACGTAGGTGCGTTGGGTGACCCAGGTCAGGTAGTCCTCGGCGCGAGCGCGGGCCGTTTCCTCTGCCTCTGGCCCTGAACCGGCCAGGAAATGGTCGGCCAGAAAGGCGAGCACTTCGGCCCTCGGCCGCTCCAGGTGGCGGCTCTCCTGGAAGTCGAAGGCCAGTTCTTCCAGGCGCAAGCGGCGTTGGGCGGCGGTGAGGGTGTCCAGCCAGGGGGGCGGTGCCTGCAACTGGCGGCCCATACGCTTATCCCAACCGAGAAGGAGCTCGGTGGCCGCGTTGTACAGGTCGGCCCGCCGCTCCGGGAGCGTCCCGACGTTGTAGTGGACGATGGCCATCACCGTCAATAACAAGGGGTTATTGGCCAGCTCCCGGACGTTGTCGGCCACCTCCAGGCGCGCCATCAGGTTATCGGCGTTTTCGTGGGCCTCTCGCCGGTCCTGGGCCGATAGACTCTCGCCTGCTGTGCGGCGACGGATAGCCTCGTTCCAACGATAGAGGAAGGTCTGGATGTCCTCTGGCCAACTCAGGGGGTTGATATCCCGCCGCTCGAAGTCCCCTCCCAGTTGGGCCGCCCCTTCGTACCCCTGGGGGCGGGTAGTGACGACGGTTTGGCACGTGTCGTAGAAAGCGGCAAAGTGGGTGACCAGCTCGGCGATGAAGCGGCGATCCTCGAAGCGCGCTACCTCGTCCAGGCCATCCAGGAGGATCAGGACGTTGCCGGCTTCCAGCCGCTCCACGATCCAGCCCTCGGGCAACGCCAGGTGGCGCAAGTGGTGGACGATGTAGTCGCGCAGGAGGTCGGGGTTGGGCGATTCGCGCTCGGCCGGCTTTTGATCGGACAGATAGACGCCCAGACCGTGCAGCGGCAGGAAGAGGGGCAATGGCGGGTCATCCCGCAGCCATTGGTCCCCATCGGAACCGTGCCCGGCGCAGGCGTTGGCGGCCGAAAGGGCAACGTGTTTGAGAAACGTCGTCTTCCCAGAGCCGGCCTCTCCCACCAGGGCCAGGCGAGGGTGCCGGGCGAGCAAATCGGTCAACGCCACCGCGCCGGTCTCCCCGGCGGCGCGCAGGAGCGGCATACCTTCCGCCAGGCCACGCCCGGCGATCCCTTTCGCACCCTGGGTGGTCAGTGGCACGTAGACGCTCTCCAGGGAGACGATGATGAGATGTTCTTTGACGAAGCCCTTGAGCTCCAGGTGCTCGCAGGTCGTGCGCACGGCTTTGACGACCTCTCGTTCCTCGCGCGTGGGCCGCCGGGTCAGGCGACACCAGGTCGTTCTGGCGCCCTGGCGCAGTCGAGCGGCGATGCTTTTTGCTTCCTCCCCGGCGACCTCTTCGCCAATTTTCCAGAGAAAGCCGAGAACGATGAGGAGCAGGATCAGGCCGATGGTCGCGCAGAGGCCAAAGCGGGAAAAGAGTTGGGTGGCCGTTTCCCACCATTCGCCTATCGGACCTGGGAAGGTCAACGGTTCTGGCGTAGACGTGGGCGTGATGGTGGGGTCTGGCGTGGGTGTAGATAGGGGAGACGTGGGAGGTGGAGGTGTCTGGGCGAGGGTTAGGCCTCGAGTTGGCACACACAGCGATGCTGTCAGTGCCAGGCTGATTGTCAAGATCGTTAGGATCATCATTTTTCGCATTGCTCTCTCCTTGCTTTTAGTGTAAGGATTTGTTCCTCTTGTTGAGGTCGGTCTCTGACCTGCTATGGCCGGTCTCCGACCGTGCCATCCTCCCTTGCTGTGGCCGGTCTCCGACCGCGCCATCCTCCTCTTGCTGTGGCCGGTCTCCGACCGTGCCATCCTCCTCTTGCTGTGGCCGGTCTCCGACC
>DSAR01000232.1 GCA_011046405.1 Chloroflexota bacterium
GGGTTGCATGGCGTGTGCAGTTAGTTTGCCTGACACTTATGTTAAACTATCTTAAAAAACTCGCCTTTTAATCTTTATCCCGCATTATCGGTTGTCAAAGTGATATGCTTTTGGTACAATGCAGATACTTCAGGGCGGGAATGCCATTTGTAACAGGGACGGGACGGTACCTCTTTTGACCGTCTCGGTCGTTATGATGCGATCTCGTCCACTTGCTTTGGGATCAGGGAACCATCCCCCGTGTCTCCGTGTCTTTTTTGTACAACTCTGACAGACAACTCTATATGCGTGCATGGATACTATGAACTCGGATCAAATCTGGTCGGCTGCCCTCGGCGAATTACAATTACAGATGACCCAAGCGACTTTCGATACCTGGTTGCGCGATTCCAGGTTGCTGAAGAATGAAGGCAGCTTGCTGGTCATTGGTGTTAAAAGCGGCTATGCCAAAGATTGGTTGGAGAATCGTCTCCTGTCCACCATCAAGCGCACGCTGACACGTTTGACCGGCCGTACGGTAGATGTCAGGTTCATGGTCTGGGATGCCAACGTGCAGCAACAGGACGATGTGACATTGCTGAACGTGCAGCCCGCGCCGGAGGCTTCGGCGGCGGTTAAGGCGCAAAAGTCGTGTTCGACGCCCGATGCGCCCCCTTTCACCGCCAACCTCAAACCTCGTTACATCTTCCCTAATTTCGTCGTTGGCCCGAGCAATCGGCTGGCCCACGCGGCATCTATGGCGGTTACAGAGGACCCGGCCGGGGCCTATAACCCGCTTTTCCTCTATGGCGGGGTCGGATTGGGCAAGACCCACTTGTTGCACGCTATCGGGCATCGGTGTCAGGCGCAGGGTCTCCACGTGCTTTACACCTCCTCTGAAGCTTTTACCAATGACCTCATTGAGGCCATCCGCGCCCATACCACTGATGCGTTCCGTGATAAGTATCGGACCGTCGACGTTCTGCTGGTGGACGATATACAGTTTATCGCTGGTAAAGAAAGTACACAAGAGGAATTCTTCCACACCTTCAACGCGCTGCACAGTACCGGCAAACAGATCGCCATTTCGTCCGACCGGGTGCCCAAGGCGATGGGCGCGTTGGAAGAGCGATTATGCTCCCGATTTGAATGGGGGCTAATCGCCGACATTCAGCCTCCTGATCTCGAAACCCGAATCGCCATCCTGCAGACCAAATCCGAAGACTACGGCTTGACGGTGCCTCTAGAAATTCTCACCCTCATCGCCAGCCGGATTCAGAGCAACATCCGTGAGCTAGAAGGGGCGCTTAACCAGGTTTTGGCGATGTCCCGGCTTACTCACCAACCCTTGACGTCTGAGGTAGTCGAAGCAGCCCTCAGTGACCTGATGCCTCGCCAGAAACAGGTGACGCCAGATCACGTGATCAACGAAGTGGCCAATCACTTTGGAATCCAGATTCAGGCGTTGGCGGGACGCGGGCGCAGCAGAGAAATTGCCCGTCCCAGGCAAATCGCGATGTATCTCATCCGCGAGGAAACGGGGGAGTCCTATCCCCGGATTGGCGAGATGTTAGGGGGTCGCGATCACTCCACCGTCCTGTACGGCTGTGATCGAATCGCCGATTTGATCGAGGAAGACGTCACCCTGCAGCGAGAGGTGACCTCTCTGCGCCATCGCCTCTACGAAAACGGCCATTAAACTTTATTCCGGCGCCAAGTTTCATCAATGGAACACAAAAGACGCCCCCAGGGTCTCCTGGAGGCGTCTCTTAATGTCGGGTCGCTAGGAAAGAACTATCTTCCCAGGTGCATCGGCATAATGACGTGGATAAAATCGACGTCGCCTACCGGCCGCAGGACACCGGGGCTTGAGGACATCGTCGTATCTAACGCGACCTGGGGCGTATCGATGACCGATAGGACGTCGATCATATACTTGACGTTGAAGGCGACCTCGATCTCCTCCCCCTCCACGTTGGCGTCCAACTCACTCACGTCATCACCGGTCTCGGCCGATGTCGCCGATACGACGACGTGGCCCGGTGAAAGATCCGAACCCGGTTTGACGTGTATCCGCGTGATGTGAGCCGCGTCTCGAGCGAAGATCAGGGCCGTCTTGCACGCTTTCAACAAGGTTGCCGTGTCGATGACGGTGTGTGTATTCCGATCCTGAGGGATGATCTGTTTGTAATCGGGAAAGTTGCCGTCGATCAATTGGGAGACCAGCACAGTATTGGTCAGTTGGAAGAGGACCTGGTTGCGCGTCGGGGTGACGGTCACGACGATGGGCTCTTCTTGTTCGCCACTGATGCGCCCCAGTTCGGTCAAGGCCCGGGCTGGCACGATGATGCTGAATGGATCGGGAACCGGTTGAGGCAGGGGAATGGTGCGCACTGAGAGGCGATAACCATCGGCGGCCGCCAGGGTGAGGGTTGACTCCTCGAACTTGGCGTACACGCCGGTGAGGATCGGACGACTCTCGTCGGTTGCGGCGGCAAAGGCCGTCTGTTGAATGGCCGTCCGCAGGGCCTCGGCCTCGATAGAGATACCGCCTTCTCCATCCGATACCGGCACAATGGGAAACTCCTGAGCGTCGATCCCCTTGATGTTGGCCTCACTGCGACCGGCGCGCAAATTGAGCGTCTGGGTACGCACGATCAACTCCATATCGACCCTCTCCGTGGGGAGCGCATTTACCAGGTCGATAAACGTGCGGGCGGGAACAGTAATGGCGCCATCCTCTTCGACCTTGGCCCCAATCCAACAATTGATACCTACCTCCAGATTGGTCGCCGAAAGCTTAAGCCGCCCCTCATCGGTTGCCAGAAGGACATTCCCTAGCACCGGCAGGGTAGAGCGCGGTGAAACAGCTCGTCCGACGATTCCCAAGCCTTTAGATAGGTTTTCCTGCAGGCAGGAGACCTTCATAAGTGTGGCCCTCCTCAGAATCTAACGTCGTATGCTATGTAATGAAAGAACAAATACCAGTCAAAAGGCCCAATGTGATTAGTATACACCAACTCCCGAAGGCGCACAAGTGAACGCCGCGACCGGTTGCCGAAGAAGGATCGGTGTTTGTCTTTTAGCCGGGTCTGTACTAAACTAAAGGGGGGAAAGAGACCAGGTCGTTCTGAGTTTTGGTTCTTTGGGATTTCGCATGGTCGCGGTGAGAGATTAGCCACGAATCCTTCGACTACGCTCAGGACAGGTTTGCGCGAATTAACACGAAAAACACAAAGATTAGTGATAATTCGTGGCGAAAAATTGACCGCTCGCCAAGCCAACCATGCGAACTAGCAGAGAGCCAAAAATCAGCGTTTATCCGCGTTTTTCTGCGTCCAAAATCTTTCCGCAATGATCAAGTGCGTAACTCCTAACCTGGCAGAGCCAGAGCCAAAAAGGAACCGCTGGCCGCCAAATTCTTGCTCGCTGTACAGGGATTCTGTTGGTTAGGCCCTAACCTGGCAGAGCCAGA
>DSAR01000574.1 GCA_011046405.1 Chloroflexota bacterium
ACTCAAAAAAATTCACTATTTGACACAATTTACGTAAAAATTTTAATGCGCACCTTAATTTTTCTCCGTGTTCTCGGTGACTCTGTGCTAAGATGATCTTTTTTCAGTAGAGTCATTCCTAATTTCAAGGCCGACTTTTCAGAACACGGGAGTTTTGTCAGTCAATCAAGCGCGCGGTTTTAATCGCCGTGGGACTCGAAGTTAAATTGTCAAGTTATTATTTGATGCCCTGACGGTGCTGTGTTATAATCACAACGTTTACTACCCAACATTCGTGGTCGAAAGCTGATTTTCTATCACGAATCACATGAATGGTTGAATTTCACGACTGCTTTTTCACGATCATGCCATTTGTCCTTCGTGTCATTCGTGATCCAGAGATGTCGGGTAATGAAATCCAAACGCATCGATACGAGATCGGACATTCAAGATGCTCACCGATTATCGGGTTCGACAACGAGAATATCTATTAGAGATCAGCCGCGCACTGACGGCCCAGCTCAACCTGGACGAGTTGTTGCAAATGGTGCTGGAATCTGCGACGAAGATCCTGGCCGGACAGGCAGGGTTGATTGCCCTGCGAAAACCAGATGGCGGGTTCGACATCCGGGCCAGCTATGGACTATCGCAGGCGATGGTGCCTTACTTTGACATATTGTTGACCGACGTGCCCGACGCGGTCGATTTGCAGCGCTTTCATATTCCCAATCTGGCCGATAAATTGGGACGCTTGGCGACCGAGTTGGGATTACACCTCAAACAGGTCGTAGCGTTGCCGATGTCCATCAAAGAAAAACTGATCGGCGTATTATACGTTTTCCGGGCTTATGGCACGCGCTTCACAGTTAACGACCGGCAAATCCTGGCCAGTTTTGCGGATCAGGCGGCCATTGCTGTCCATAACGCCCAGCTTTACGAACGCATCTCGCAGGAAAAGCGACGTCTCGACGCGATCCTGGAATATAGCGCCGATGGTGTGTTGATCCTCGATTCGGCTCATCGCATCGTCGTCTTCAACCGGACGCTATCCAAATTGACCCGTTGGCCGGCTGCGGAGGCTTTGAGAAAGCAGCATCATGAGGTCATCCGCTGGACGCATCTTGAGACAGACGTCGATTTCGAGAGCGCAGTCGCCGGTGGATGGCCGCTTCCCTCGGCGACACCACTCTACGTGGAAGGAGACTTGCGCCGGCTAGGGGGCGGTATCATCAGCGTCGGGATCACCTATGCCCCGCTTTTCGATCAGGAAGGGCGCTTGGTCAACATCATCGCCGACGTGCGGGACGTCACGCGATTTCGAGAGGCCGAGGAGGTCAAGTCGGTCTTCATCTCTGTGATTTCCCACGAGCTGAAGACGCCGGTCGCGCTAATCAAGGGATACGCCGACACCCTGATGCGGCGCGATGCCTGTTGGGATCAAGAAACGATGCGAGAAAGCCTGGCGGTGATCGTAGAAGAGGCGGATCGGTTGAATCGCTTGATCGACGATTTGCTGGACGTCTCTCGACTTGAGGCCGGCGCACTCTCATTGAAGATGGACTTCGTGGCATTGGATCGGATGGTCGAGCGAGTGGCTGAACGGTTTCGCACACAGACCAATAGGCACAAGATCGTCGTCCATTTTCCGCCCGATTTCCCGATCATCGAGGGAGATATGGGCCGTTTAGAACAGGTGTTGAATAACCTGATATCCAACGCTATCAAATATTCTCCCGAACCGGGTGTGCTGAAAATCAGCGGGCGGGTTTTGCCGAGAGAGGTCGTCGTCACGATCTCGGATGAGGGAATTGGTATTCCCTACAAAGAACAATCACGTATATTCGAGCGTTTCTTTCGCGGGACTGGAGAGCGACACCAAGGGACGCCTGGGGCTGGGTTGGGGTTGTACCTGGTCAAGGCTATCGTCGAATCTCACGGCGGACGTGTGTGGGTCGAAAGTCAAGCGGATGAGGGGAGCGCTTTCTCTTTTGCTATCCCACGTAAATCAGGTGATAATTGACAAGTGATAATTGAAAGGAAGGAAGATGAATGCAGTGTACATGGCCAGGGTAAATTGCCCTAATTGTCAGAAGCAGTTCCAGGCGCCGATTGAACAAGTCGTAGACGTTCGCGTCGACCCCAATGCGAAAGCACGACTCCTCAACGGTCTGATCAACGTCATCTCTTGTCCGCATTGCAACATGGGCGGGGCATTGAATCTGCCGTTTTTGTATCACGATCCCGAGAATGAATTGGCCTTGATCTACATGTCTATGGAGGCAGGGCGCGATAATGTCGAGCGTCAGAAAGCCATTGGTCAGTTGACCCAACAGGCGATGGACAGTTTGCCGCCAGAAGAACGGAAGGGATACCTGCTGCAGCCTCAGGAGTTCCTCTCAGTAGAAAACCTGATCAAGAAAGTCTTGGAGGTCGATGGTATCACGCCGGAGATGATCGAAGCGCGGCAAGAGCAGGCTCAACTGCTCCGGGAAATGATCGAAATCGCCGCGGACGAAGAAGCCCTGGAATCATTGATCCGGGAAAATGAGGAACGCGTCAACGAGGATCTGTTGCAGATGGTGGCGGCAAATCGACGGATGCTTGAAACGATCGATGAGCAAGGGGAAGCGATAAAGATCCTGGATACGCTGTACGATAAATTATTGGCCCTCACTGCAGCGGGACAAAAGCTCTCGAAACGGCAGGATATCCTGGACGCGCTGCAAGAAAAGCCCAATCGAGAGAAATTATTAGCCTTGCTCATCCAGGCCCCTGACGAGGAAACACGCGAGATACTGATGGTCATTGGGCTTCCGCTCCTGGACTACCAATTTTTCCGAGCACTCACCGATTCGATCGAATCGGCCTCGAATGATGAGGAAAGAAAACGCCTGGAAGCCTTGCGAAAAGAAATCCTGGACACTCGAGACCAGATTCAGGAACAAACGAAGGGATTTTACGAGAAACGGATCAACTTTGTGCAAGACCTATTGGCCAGCGAGAATCCCGAATGGTTGGCCCGTTACCGGTATCAAGAGATCGATCAGGGCTTTTTCGAGGTGTTGAGAGGCTTTCTGGAAAGTGCTCAAGAGCAGGGCAAACCAGAATTTTTCGAACGTCTCAAGCAAATATGGAATATCGTGATAAAGCTGGTGCGGGAACAACAGCCGCCCACGCTCGTTTTGCTCGATCTGCTTCTGGACGCCGAGGGGGATGAAGCGCTCGATGCCCTTCTTTCAGAAAACGAGAATTTACTCTCGGCCGATCTGTTGGAATATGCGGAGGCCATAGAGCAAAATATGCGCGAAGAGGATCAAATAAATATGGCCAATCGTATGGCTTTCGTCGCAGAAAAGATAAGACAGCGCATCGAGGCGTAACGAGGCGTAACGAAAGACGACACACATAGGGGGAAGACGACTTGCCAAGTTCGCCCCTATGTGTTATTA
>DSAR01000562.1 GCA_011046405.1 Chloroflexota bacterium
CAGCAGGAGTGAGCGCATGGTGATCTTCAGAAATTACGAAGGAACCATCGGCCGCTATATTGAGCCTGAACCGGATGGCGCCCGACCCAGCGGCTGCCCTGAGCAATGCCACATATGCGAAGAGCGAAAACGGCGCGGCCTGGACCAACCCCAGGTCGGTCTGGAGCAGCTCTTCAGCGGTGAGGTGAGCGCCCTCGAACCGGCCCACCTCGATCGACACGAAAGGAATCAAATGGCGCGCGCCAAACGGGGCGCGTGCGAATAAAAGACTTTTAGACATTTGACGATCCAGAATTCGGAAGTCTCAAAAGTGCTTTGTCAGGCAACTACAAGGATGGCTTCAACGATGTTTTCCCGACTAAATAGCTGGTAACCGTTCAGACCAGGGGGGCATTGGACACAGATTTACACAGATTCACACAGATTGAGGCCATCAACAAACCTTACTTGGCACTCGATGGAAAAAATCTGTGTCGATCTGTGTCCTATCGTTCAATCACCTGAACGCTTACAGTGTCTGATGAAGACTTCCGAAGTCTTAAATTCCTAAGGAGGCGTTATGACTGACGTAGTGATCGCTTCGGCGGTTCGCACGCCGATCGGGAAGTTCAACGGGGCGCTCAAGGACGTATCGGCGGTCGAGTTGGGCCGCATCGTCGCCGATGAGGCCCTGAAGCGGGCCGGATTGACGCCGGAGGATGTGGACGAGGTCATCTTCGGCAACGCGCGGCAGGCGGGCAATCGGCCTAACCCGGCCCGCCAGATTGGCTTTCGGGCCGGCGTGCCGGTCGATCGGCCGGCCTTTACCATCAACAAAGCCTGCGGCAGCGGGACCAAGGCCATCACCCTGGCCTGTCAATCCATCCTCACCGGTGAGAACGAGATCGTCCTCGCCGGCGGGGTGGAGCAGATGTCGCAGATTCCCTACCTGCTGATGGGCGCTCGCTGGGGCTACCGCCTGGGCGATGACGTGCTGGTGGACGCGATGCACCGGGACGGCTATTACTGTCCCCTGGCGGAGATGATGATGGGCCGCACGGCCGAGGTGCTGGTGGAGGAATACGGCATCAGCCGGGAGGCGCAGGATCAATTCGCCCTGGAAAGCCATCGCAAGGCGGTCCAGGCCTGGGATGAGGGATGGTTTGACGCCGAGATCGTAGCGGTCGACGCGCCGGGTCGCAAGGGCACGACGATGCGGGTGGAAAAGGACGAGCGCCCGCGCCCAGATACCAGCATGGACAAGCTGGCCCGCCTCGCGCCGGTCTTCAAGGCGGATGGGACCGTCACCGCCGGTAACGCCAGCGGCATCACCGACGGCGCGGCGGCGTTGGTCATTATGCAGGCGGAGCAGGCCCAGGCGCTGGGCGTCGAGCCGCTGGCCCGCATCGAGGCCTTCGCCAGCGCCGGGGTCCATCCACGTCGTATGGGCATGGGGCCGGTTCCCGCCACGCGCAAGGCGCTGGCCCAGACCGGGCTCTCGCTAGACGACGTCGGATTGATCGAGCTTAACGAGGCCTTCGCCGCCCAGGTGCTGGCTGTGGAGCATGAACTGGAATGGGACGTCGAGCGGCGCAACGTCCACGGCGGGGCGATTGCGCTGGGGCACCCCACCGGCTGCACCGGCGCGCGCATCGTCGTCACGCTGCTCTACGCCATGCAGCAGCGGGACGTCGAGCTGGGGCTGGCGACCCTGTGCGTCAGCGGCGGGTTGGGCATGTCGATCCTGGTGCGGAGGATTTAGCGGCATGGACACATGTCACAATCATGCTTCGGCACACGTCTTCTACCGGCGGGCCGATCACCTCCACCCGGCGGCCGAGCGCGGAGAGGGCGTCTACCTGTACGACGCCAATGGAAAGCGCTATATAGACGCCTCTGGCGGGGCGCTCGTGGTCAACGTCGGGCACGGCGTGCGCGAGATTGCGGACGCGATCGGGCGACAGGCTGAGCAAATGGCCTATGCGCATCCCACGATGTTCACCAGCCGCCCGATGGAGGTGTACGCTGAAGCCCTGGCGGCGGTGACGCCTCTGCCGGACGCGCGCTTCTATCCTATGTGCAGCGGTTCCGAGGCGATAGAGACGGCGATCAAGTTGGCGCGACAGGTCCAGGTGGAGCGCGGGCAGGCGGGGCGTCACCTGATCGTCGCCCGCTGGCAATCCTATCACGGCGCGACTTTGGGCGCGTTGGCGATTACGGGCAAGCCGAAGATGCGCCGCCCGTTCCAGCCGATGCTGCCGGAGACGCCCCACATCCCGCCGCCCTATTGCTACCGCTGCCCGTATGGGCTGACGCATCCCGATTGCGGGATGCGCTGCGCCGAGGCGTTGGCTGGCGAGATCAAGCGTGTAGGGGCGGAGAACGTCGCCGCCTTCGTCGCCGAATCGGTCAGTGGGGCGACGTTGGGCGCGGTCGTCCCGCCGCCGGCGTACTGGCCCCGCATCCGCGAGATCTGCGACGAATACGGCCTGCTGCTGATCGTCGACGAGGTCATGGCCGGTTTCGGGCGCACGGGGAGATGGTTTGGTTTCCAGCACTGGAATATCACACCGGACATCGTGACGATGGGCAAGGGAACGACCGGCGGCTATTTTCCGTTCTCCATCACCGCCGTGCGCGGCGAATGGGCAGACATCATTCTGAACGGTAGCGGCAATTTCGTGCACGGCGGGACCTTCTCCCATCACGCGGTAGGCGCGGCTGCCGGGTTGGCGACCTTGCGCTACGTGCAGACGCACGATCTGGTGGCAGCGGCGGCGGACAAGGGAGAACTGCTGGGGCGAAAACTGCGCGCCGGATTGGCGGACCTGGCCTGCGTGGGCGACGTGCGCGGGATCGGGTTGATGTGGGGCGTGGAATTCGTGGCCGAGCGGCCCAGCAAGGCGACCTTCCCACCTAAAATACACTTCGGCCAGCGGGTGGCGGATGCGGCGTTCGAACGGGGACTAATCGTCTATCCGGGCAGCGGTTGCGCCGACGGCGTATCCGGCGATTCGCTGATGCTGGGGCCGCCGCTCGTCATCACCGAGTCGCAGATAGATGAGACTGTTACATTACTACGGACGGCACTCAAGGCAACATCGAGAACACGTAGTCTTTAGGTGTCCTGGCCGAAAAGTACATCCACGTTACACCAGAGCACAATTCCCCCACTGTGTGGTAGAATAGCGACCTACCCATCCTAATCCGCGAGGTCAACGATGACCTTCATCCGTCAAAGTGTACACTCTCTCCGCCAGGCTGTCAAACAACGCTTGCGCCAATGGACTCAGCCCAACAATCACTCCCTAATCCGTAACGCAGCCCTGGACATCACCCGGCCCAAGTCAGAACTGGTACTGGAAAACGCCTTGCTGCGCCAACAGCTCATCGTACTCCAGCGCCAGATCAAGCGCCCCAAGCTCACTCACCTCGACCGCTCCA
>DSAR01000294.1 GCA_011046405.1 Chloroflexota bacterium
ACTCTGGGGCACGTCTCCCTTGGCGATGGCCACCACGCTGGCGATCCGGGCCTCGGAGGCCAGCATATCGTAGTGATTCTTGTCCAGTTCACCCGCCTCCACCTGCCACCCGAGATAAAACACCTCGCGTCGCTCGTCGAACAGGAAGCGGAAATCCATCGCAGTGGCGTATTCCTCGGCCTGGGCGGCCAGATCCTGCAACCCGATGAGCAACGTGCCGGCCGTCATGCGAGCCTCGTCGAGGGCTTCGCCCATCCGCTCGCACCAGGCGCGAGCATCTTCTGAACCCTCCTCGTCCGCCAACGTCTCCCGCAACTGGGCCAAGCAGTCGTTACCATCCCGGCATATGGCGGACATCTCATCAAGTCGAGGGGCGGGCGGGAGCGCATCCAGGAACGCCGTCCACGCCTCTTCGACGGCATCGGGGGCATCTGGGCAGGTGAAGCGTTCGGGTGGTTCCTGCAATAGGGGAAGCCAGGGCATCAACATGTCCAATTCTTCCTGGATATTGGATAGGTGATAATGGATTTTCTCCGACCAAAGCCGTAAATCCTGCAAGAGGTCGGCATCCAGCCGACTGGATCTGGATTCCGCCAGGTCCAGCAGGGCGTGATCGATCTGGCGCCAGCCCTCCTGGCTCAACTCGGCCAGCAATGAGGCCCAGCGCTCCGGGCGACGACTGTCCCTCGCGACCTGATCTCGAACGCTGGTCAGCTTCTCCCGGAGCGTCGCAAGTTTCTCCTCCAGGGCATCGACCGCTTCGATCTCGTCCAACACCTCGGCCAGGACGTCGAAGGTATCCAAGAATCCCTCCCACCGGCGGGTACGGAGAATGGGCTGGTGGGCCAGGCCCAATATCCCCTGCCGGAGCGCCCACAGGGAAGCCGCCAGGTTGCCGCTGTCGACGGTCGAAACGTAGCGCGGGGCCAGCGGTTTCAGGCTCTGGGTGTCGTACCAGTTCAGGAAGTGGCCCCGGTATCGCTCCAACCGCGCCATACTATCATAGGCCGAGCGCAAGCGAATCGTCAGGTCCAGCAAGCCAACGTACCCGAACTCGTAGGCCGCCATGTTCGAAAGCAATGCCAACCCGATATTGGTAGGCGACGTCCGATGGGCCACGACGCCCCGGGGGTCCTCCTGGAAGTGATCCGGCGGCAGCCAGTGATCCTCGGGGCCGACGAAGCGCTCGAAGTAGAGCCACGTGCGGCGAGCCAGGCAACGCAGTTGCTGGTGCTGTTTCTCGGAGAGCGGCGTCCGCTCCCGGACGATGGGCTGGCTGATCCGGTGGGCGATCCACGGGGAGATCAGCCAGGCCAACAGGAATGGGAGGGCGACGGGGAGAGCCGCCGGACGCAGCACAGCGAGCAACACCCCCACGGTCAGGGCCACGACCGGCGCGCTCCGCATGCGCGACCAGATCAGCCGCAGCCTGGTTTCCCTGCCGAACAGACGGATCGTATGCGCCGTCGTCTTCCACTGCAAGAGCCGCTTGTGGCTGATGAACATCCGCACGCCCGTCGTCACGATGGCGTCGAACATCAAGACGGCCTCGTAGGGCAGAAAAATCAACGAGAACAAGCACCGGGCAGCCTCCAGCCGGAGAGAGCCCAGGCCGCCGTCGGCTGCCCGGTCCCAGAACAGCTTGCGGGCCAACCCGGTGACGATACCCGAAAAGAACGGCATGGCCGACACGAAGAGGGCAATCGACGTCCACACCCACGGAGAGCCGGGCAACCAGAACCAGCCGAGCAGCAGGAAGGCCAACAGCGTGGGGGTGTGCAGACTGCGGCGCAGGTTATCGAAAATCTTCCAGCGATCCAGGGCCGAGAGCTGGTTTTCGATCTTCCCCTCACCGGCGTGGGGCACCCAGGGGAACAGCCAGGGGAGGATCTGCCAATCGCCGCGCACCCAGCGGTGCATCCGGTGGGCGTAGGTCAGGTAATCGGGCGGATAATCCTCGTACAGCACGACGTCGGTCAGCAGCCCGGCTCGCCCGTGAATGCCCTCGAACAGATCGTGACTCAGCAGGGCGTTCTCCGGCACCCGTCCCTCCAGGCTGCGCTGGAAGGCCGCCAGGTCGTAGATCCCTTTCCCCACGTAGAGACCCTCGCCGAAGACGTCCTGGTAGACGTCGGACACCGCCCGCGTGTACAGATCCACGCCCACGTCGCCGGCAAAGATGCGGGTAAACAGGGAACGGTTGGCCACGACCGGCTCGATCTCCACCCGGGGCTGGAGCACCGTATACCCGGCCACCACCCGGTCGCCAGAGGGCGCGAAGCGGGGCTGGTTCAGGGGGTGATTCAGGGTGGCGACCATGCGGCGCGCGCTGTCGTGGGGCAGGGCGGTATCGGCGTCCAACGTGATGACGTAACGCACGTCGGGGAGGAGGTCCAGGTCTCCCTGCTGTAGGACGTAGGAGGTCTCTTCATCCCCCTGGAGCAGGCGGTTAAATTCCATCAATTTGCCCCGCTTCCGCTCCCATCCCATCCAGCAATCCTCGGCCTCGTTCCACAATCGACGGCGATGGAAGAGGTAAAAGGGGCCGGGGGTCTCCCGGTGGTAACGGTGGTTTAGATCACGAATGCCCTGCTGGGCCTGTTCGATCAGCGCCTCGTCCTCTGGCATCGTCTCCTGGGGCGCGTCGGTGAAATCGGTGAGCAGGGCGAAGTGCAGGTTGGGGTCGGCGTTGCTCAGATAATGCAACTCGATCTGTTGGAGCAATTCCTCAACCTCGTCGGTGTCGGATAGGAGCGTGGGCATCACCACCATCGTCTTACACGTACCGGGCACGCCATCGCTGAAGTCCAGCTTGGGCAAAACCCGGGGGGATGCAATGCGGGTGATCAACGCGTTGACCAGGTTGACGGCGACCGTCCACGCTGGCACCAGGCCCAGGATCGCCCCGCCCACCCAATGGAGCAGCGTGCCCTCACTGGCGCGCAGATAGGCCGTTCCTCCGATTAGGATGAGCAAGACCAACACACCGAGCGCCCCCAGGTAGACCGGCAGCGGATGGTCAAACGTCCACCGGCGCAGTCGCATAGCCCGGGAGGGTCGGTAATCGAGATGTTCCTCCAGTTCCCGGCGGCCCGCGTCCAACAGGTAAAAGCCGACGTGATCGACGGGGGCCGATCCGTCACCCTCCCGCTTCTCTGAAGCCGCCTGGGCCAGGTCGAGCGCGGTCCGGGCGACCGCCTCCTCGCTCTCGGCCGCATGGCGGGCCAGTTGCTCGACCGTCTCCCGGTACTGGTTGCGGGTGTCGAAGTCCATCCGCTCGTAGACGCCGGCTGGATCGGTGCGCAAGATCGCTTCGACCCGGCTGACGTCCTCGAAGAAGGTTTTCCAATTCTGCGTCTCCAAAAACTGCAGACTGCGGAGACAGTTGGCGACGAGGGTCTCGGC
>DSAR01000010.1 GCA_011046405.1 Chloroflexota bacterium
ATGAAAATCAAAGGCGCGGTTATTTACGAGCAAGGCGGCTCCTTCAGCCTCGAACCGTTGGAACTCGACGAGCCACGCGATGATGAAGTCGTGGTCAAGATTGTCGGGGCCGGCATCTGCCACACCGATTTAGGGGCCAGGGATGGGCATCTGCCGATCCCGCCGCCGCCGAGCGTCTTCGGACACGAAGGCGCGGGCATCGTCGAAAAGGTGGGCGCGCGGGTGACCAAAGTGAAATCGGGCGACCACGTGGTTTTGGCCTGGAATTCCTGCGGCGCGTGCCCGTCGTGCAAGTCGGGCCACGACGCGTATTGCCTAAACTTCTTCCTCTACAACTTCCACGGCGCGCGTCCAGACGGGAGCGCGACCCTGCACAAAGGCGAGCAGGTCGTCCACGGCGCTTTCTTCAGCCAGTCCTCTTTTGCCGATTTCGCCCTGGCCCAAGAACGGAACGTGGTCAAGGTGCGTGACGACGTGCCCCTCGAAATCCTGGCTCCCATGGGCTGCGGGGTGATGACCGGGGCAGGCGCGGTGATGAACGTGCTCAAGCCCCGGCCCGGCGCGTCTATCGCCGTCTTTGGCGCGGGCACGGTGGGGATGAGCGCGATTTTGGCGGCGGTGGTGTGCGGCTGCACGACCATCATCGCCGTGGATATCAACGCGGGCCGCCTGGAAATCGCCAGAGAACTGGGCGCCACCCACACCGTCGATGCCGGCAAGGTGGACCCCGTCGAAGCTGTGCGGGAGATCACCGGCGGGGGCGCAAACTTCAGCCTGGAATGTGTGGGGAATCCCAAAGTGCTGCGGCAGGCCGTGGACGTGCTAACCCTCTTAGGAGTGTGCGGGCTGCTAGGCGTCGTGCCGCCGGGCACCGAGGTCGGCCTCAACATGGACCTGCTTATGAATGGCCGGACGGTCACGGGCATCATCGAAGGCGACGCCATTCCCGATTTGTTCATCCCCAAACTGATCGAGCTATATCGCCAGGGCCGCTTCCCCTACGACCGGCTGATCCAATTCTACCCCTTCGACCAGATCAACCAGGCCGTCGCGGACATGGAAAAAGGCCACGTCATCAAACCCGTCTTGCGGATGTAAACCCACCCCATGTGGAATTCCAACCAACGAGAACAAAAATTCCGTCAGCAGATTGAGCAGATTGAGCAGATTAAGCAGATTTTGATATTCTAATTCCGTGTATTCTGTGTATTCCGTGGTCTATTTTCAGAGGAATCTCCATGTGAGATTCCACACCAACGAGTGACGAAAATCTTCGCCATTCGCCATTCGCCATTCGCTATTCGCTATTCGCTATTCGCTATTCGCCATTTGCCATTTGCCATTTTTCAGGAGGCAACGATGAAATTCCTCAGAGTGAACATGAGTCACAAAACCATCGAGGTCGAAGACGTGCCGCCGGATTACTTTGGGCTTGGCGGCAGAGGGCTAACCTCGGTCATGATCAACGCCGAAACGCCCCCCACCTGCGACCCATTGGGGCCGGAAAACAAGCTCATCCTCGCCCCAGGGCTGTTGACCGGCACGCCGTTGGTCAACACCAGCCGCCTCTCCATCGGCGCGAAAAGCCCGCTGACCGGCGGCATCAAAGAGAGCAATGTGGGCGGCTCGGCAGGGGCGGCGCTGGGCCATCTGGGTATTACGGCCATTATCGTCGAAGGGCAAGCGCCGGACGGCGAACTGAACCTGCTCAGAATCGACGAACAGGGCAATGCCAGCCTTGTCCCGGCCCAGGCCTACAAAGGGATGCGCACCTACCAAACGGTGGCGACGCTCCTCGAAACCTACGGCGAGAAAAACGCGGTCCTCTGCATCGGGCCGGCCGGCGAATACCAACTCAACATCGCTTCTATCCAGGGTTCGGACGTGGATGGGCGTCCATGCCGCGCCGCCGGACGCGGGGGCATGGGGGCCGTTATGGGGTCCAAGGGGCTGAAAGCCATCGTCATCGACAAGCGCGGCAAAAGCGCCGGCGCCATTGCCGATCCGGAAGCCTTCAAAGCAGCGACCAAAACCGTGGTCGAGGCCATCCAGGCCGATCCCATGAGCGGCAGTGTGATGGCCAAACTCGGCACGGCGGCGCTGGTGGCCCCGGTCAATGCGATGGGCGCTTTTCCCAGTTACAACGCCACGAAAGGCACGCTGGACGGTTGGGAGAAAATCTGCGGGGAGGCCATGGCCCAATTGATCGAAGAACGGGGCGGCAAAACGACCCACCGGGGCTGCGACGGGTGCATGATCCACTGCTCCAACGAATTTGTGGACAAAGACGGCCACTACGTCACCAGCTCCCTGGAATACGAAACGATCTGGGCCATGGGCGGCATGACCGGCGTCGCCGATTTGGACACGATTGCCCGCCTCGACAGACTGTGCGACGACATCGGGATCGACAGTATGAACACGGGTGTGGGGGTGGCCGTGGCGATGGACGCCGGCTACAAAAACTTCGGCGACGCGCAGGCCGTCCTGGAGATGGTCGAAGAGATCGGCCAGGGCACGGCATTTGGCCGGATTTTGGGCGGCGGCCCGGCGGCCGTCGGCAAGCACTTCAACCACCACCGGGTGCCCGCAGTCAAGGGCCAGAGCATCGCCGCCTACGACCCGCGGGCCATGCTAGGCAATGGCGTGACCTACGCCACGTCGCCGATGGGCGCCGACCACACCGCGGGCAATCTGGTGGGGGCATACCTGACCCAGGTGCTCGACCCCTTGAAAGTGGAAGGCCAGGTCGATACCTCGCGCTTCCTGCAAATTGCCATGGCCGCCTTCGATTGTATGGGACAGTGTTTCATGGCCAGCGTGGCTTTGTTGAGTCCCGACGGCTTTGCCGCGTTTGGCCGGTTGATCGAGGCCAAACTGGGCGCGCCGCTGGGGCCGGACGATTTCCCCGGCGGAATAGGCGCCCGCATCCTGAAAGCCGAGCGGGAATTCAACAGAAAAGCCGGCCTGACCCGCAAGGACGACCGCCTGCCCAGGTTCTTCTACGAAGAACCCCTCCCACCCCACAACACCGTCTTCCCCTTCAGCGCCGAGGAACTGGACAGCGTCTTCAATTTTTGAGAATGGCAAAGACTACAAAAGTCTCAGCACGCACTTTGACTTGCGGGCCGCCTGTTCGGCGCAGATATTTGCTTTACCAGAAGCCTCGTGAGACTTTTGTAGTCTGGCTCCAACGGCAAAGACTACAAAAGTCTCAGCACGTACTGCGTTTTGCAGACCGGGTGTGCAACGCAACAATCTGCTCAACCAGGCGTCTCGTGAGACTTTTGTAGTCTGGCTCTAAACGTATCATGAAGATAAACGTCAAACTCTACGGGACATTGAGCCGCCGTTTTCCCGGCTACCGGCCCGACGCCGGCCTTGAGCTTGAGCTG
>DSAR01000455.1 GCA_011046405.1 Chloroflexota bacterium
ACCAATATACCAGTTTACCAATATACCAGTTTACCAATATACCAGTTTACCAATATACCAGTTTACCAACCATGGAGGGTAAAAATGAGCGAGTATATTGACAATCAGGGCCAACGGAAGGAAAAGTTGAAAGCGATCATCCGGCGACTACACGAGGGCCAGTCGGTCGAGGACGTAAAGGAAGAGTTCGCGGCGCTGCTGCAGGACGTGGGCGCATCGGAGATCTCCGATATCGAGCAGGCGTTAATCGAGGAAGGTCTGCCCGAATCGGAGATCAAGCGCCTGTGCGACGTCCACGTCGCCGTCTTCCGCGAGTCGCTGGACCAGCAACCTCGGCAGGCGGTCGTCTCCGGTCACCCCATCGACGTGATGCAGGCCGAGAACGAGGCGGCCGAAGAGGTGCTGGATCGCCTGGGACAGGCCATCGAGCACGCGGCGTGGGATCAGGCCCGGCAGCACCTGCGGGAACTGCGCCAGTACGACCGGCACTACCTGCGGAAAGAGAACATCCTCTTCCCGTACCTGGAGAAACACGGGTTCAGCGGACCGTCGGCGGTGATGTGGGCCATCCACGACGACGTGCGGGATGGGTGGAAGAAGCTGGTCAACCTGCTGGAGGACGAAGCGAACGCCGAGCACGTGAGCGACACCTTCGAAACCCTGGATCGGACCATCCGCGAGATGTTCTACAAGGAGGAAAACATCCTCTTCCCCACGGCGATGGACAGGTTGAGCGAGGAAGAGTGGGCCGAGATTCACGCCCAGGGGCCAGAGATCGGCTACTGCTACGTGACGCCGGGCGAGTATGCCGCGGAGTCCGCCGCGCCCGAACGTCACGTCACGGCGACGCCAGTCCAGGCTCCCCAGACATCCCAAATCCCGAAGTCGGTCGGGCAGATCGGGCTGGAGACAGGCGCCCTGTCGCCCTACGAGATCAACTGGATGCTCAAGCATCTGCCGGTCGACGTCACCTACGTCGACAAGGACGACACCGTCCGTTTTTTCTCCCAGACGAAGGAGCGTATCTTCCCCCGCTCGCCAGCCATCATCGGGCGCGCGGTGCAGAAGTGTCATCCCCCCGCCAGTGTCGATAGAGTCCAGCGTATCCTGGACGATTTCCGGACCGGGCGGCGCGACGAGGCCGAGTTCTGGATACAAATGCAGGGAAAGTTCATCCACATTCGCTATTTCGCCCTGCGCGACGCGGGAGGCGCCTACCAGGGCACCATCGAGGTGAGCCAGGACGTCACCCACATCCGCCAGTTGGAGGGAGAGCGGCGGCTGCTGGATGAATGACAGATGAATGATAAATGACGAAGATGGAAGGGAACGTATCATGCGCATACTGGCGATCATCAACGGTGAATACGGCCAACGGCACGTGAACAACATCCAGGAACATTTGCCCGACGACGTAGAGACATCGTGGGAGATCGAGGTGTGGCAGGCACCCTCGGTCCTCCCGCCCATCGTCGATTATCCGGAGGACTACCTGCCCGATTCGCTGCCGGCGGCGGACCTGATCCTGGCCTTCGGCGAGCACAAGGGCGTGGCCGAGTTAGTGGTGGAGGCGGCCAAAATGACCGGCGCCAAGGCCGTCATCGCGCCGGTGGATCGGGAGGCGTGGTTGCCCCGGGGGCTGGCCCGGCAACTGCGGGGCTGGTTGCACGACGTCGGCGTGACCGGCGTCACCCCCAAACCGCTCTGCTCTCTGACCGAGACCCACTACAACGTCCGTCAACACCGGTTGGAATACGACGATCCTCTCATCGCCGAGTTTGCCCGCTACTTTGGACGGCCTGAACTCGACGTCACCGTCGATCCCAAGACGCGGACCATCACCCAAGTTGACGTCGTGCGAGATGCCGTCTGCGGCTGCGCCCGGCACGTGGCCCGGGGACTGGTGGGCGTCTCGGCCGACGAGGCGGAGGAAAAGGCGGGCCTGTTGCACCATCACTATCCCTGCCTGGCGGGGATGATCAAGGATCCCGATTTCCACGACACCATCATGCACATCTCCGGAAACATCCTCAAGGACCGCATCGGCGAGCAGGTCAAGCCATACAAGGACGTGCGATACATCACGCCTGGAAAACGGAGCGACGAAGGTTAAGTCGCATCCGTAAAACCTGCTCACCTTGCGCCCGCCGGATCGCTATCGCTGCTCACCCTGTGGCTGCCGGATAACAATCCGCAGTTTGCAAGTGGCGTGTTGGCTGCCATCACCACCCAGGCCGCGGATTGTGATCCGCACCGCACACGCATGCTGAGCTGTTAGCAAACTCCATCCCCTTGACCATCACAATTGTTCACCTGGGACACATTGTGTTACAATAGCACAGATACGTTCAGGGAGGATCTATGTCCAATATCGTGATTCAGATGTGGTTGACACAAATCATCAGGTACATCATCCCGCTAGTCGAGGCGTGTGGCGCGTTGGTTATCATACTGGAAGTCGCGCGCACGATCATCCGATACCTGTACCAGTTTTTCAAACCGGGGGAGGCTCAGATAGCCAGGCTGCGCCTGCATCTGGGGCAGAGTATGGTCGTAGGCCTAGAGTTCCAGGTCGCGGCCGACATTCTCAAGACCGCCGTGTCGCCGACCTGGGAGGACATTCTGCGCCTGGCTGCCCTGATCGCTCTCCGCACGATCCTCAACTACCTATTGGAATACGAGTTAAAGGCGTTGAACGCCCAATGCGGGCCATTGGCGACAGCGATTCTAAACCACGAAGCGGATAAATCGACGGGCGACGTCAATCATGGTGCAGCCAGATGAAGTCGCGCGTACGACGGCGGACGATCACGTCACTCACATCCTGGGGTAGGGCAATTGCATTTTATTTTTGCTCACCAGGGATCGCCAGATCCCGGTTCTCGGCAAGCAAAAACTGTATCTTCTCAATAGCTTGGGGGAAATCTCTTCGTAGTACGCGCGCTATCTAGCGGCTTCAGTGCGCTTTTAGGGGCGCTGAAGCGCCTACTACGAACAAGCCCCTGGTTTATTGAGAAGATGTAACTGCTCAGCCTACCGTCCGTTTGCAGCGGATGGGCGGGGGCCCCCGCTCTCCATCGCAACAAGGGACTGGCCTGAGCAGTTACGAGAAGATACCAAAAACTTGTGTTTCAGACGGGGATCTGACGATCCCTGTCGAGCAAAGCAGAGCAATCAGATCTGAATGCAATCGCCCTGGGGCCTAAACTAGCACGTTACACCTTTCGCCTTGGCAACAGGAAGATGAGCGGCAGCCCAAGGAACGTCATCGCAGCGCTGGCGACGAAAGCGCTGCGTAACCCAAAGGAGTCCCCCACAACCCCAACCCCTACGGCAATCCCGGAGTTGAGCGTGAAACTCATC
>DSAR01000217.1 GCA_011046405.1 Chloroflexota bacterium
ATTCGCTGATTCGCTGACTCGCTGATTCGCTGATTCGCTGACTCGCTGATTCGCTGATTCGCTTATTCGCTGATTCGCTGATTCGCTGACTCGCTTATTCGCTGATTCGCTGATTCGCTGACTCGCTGATTCGCCCCACCACGCGCTCCAACAGGTCCATCTTGAGATAGGTCTGGTTGTCGAAGCGGCCGGCATAGGCGCCCTCCTCCCGGCCCAGGTCGTAGCAGGTGGTGCTGTCGACGTCCACCAGGATGCCGGGCAGGCCGATGCGCTCGAAATCGTCCCGGTGTTTGGCGTAGAAGGGCTCGCAGCAACTGCCCACGAAAGCGGTCACGCCCTCGTCCCGCAATCGTTCCAGCGTCTCCTCCAGGTGCTCGTAACTCTGGATGGAGATGGGCGTCAGGCCGTAGCGCTCGGCCAGGTGGAAGGCGTCGCCAATGCAGCAGCCGCCACATTCAGCGCAGCCCTCCGCGTAGCGGTAGTCGCAATCGGTCTGCTTGGCGCAGTAGGGCAGGAGCAGGACCGGGCTGCGCTCGATCTCGGCCAGCGGCTTGACCACGCAAAACACGTCGTTAACCTCTTCAGGATGGATGTCGTATTGAAGATACGTCATTTTATCCAACGCCTCGCGCAGCGTGCGCACCACGTCGCCGGGCGTCACGCCGGGGATCTCGATCGGCTCGGTGGCGAAGAAATCCTCGACTACCTCGCGCACCGCCGCTGCCTCGGCCCGGACGCCCTTGAGCCGCGCCTCCAGGTCCAGGATGGCCCGCCGGGGGTAAGCGAAGAAGTCGCCAGTGATGAAAGCCTCTCGAATGCGTCGGGCCTGGGCGTTGACCAGCAGCGAGACCCGGATCAGCCCGCCGGGGCTCTTGTAGAGGGCGCGCAGGGTGTCGCGCCGGGCGAGCGGGCGGCGCACGCCGTAGATCCATTCCTCGGACTGGAAATGAGGCAGACGCTCCGCCAGTAGATTCTCCTCGAAGGTGGTCAGCGGCCCCGGCTCGAAGCGGACGTCCAACACCTCGGCGAACCCGGCCGCCAGCGCCGCCTTGATCTCCGCCAGCGGGGGCACTGTGTCCAGTTCCCAGGCCAGGCACGTGACCCGCTCCTTCACCGACTCGACCTCCTTGTCCTTCAGTTTCTCGACCGGGATGCGCAGGGCACGCAGCATAGTATTCACGTCGAAATCGACCAGCAGCGTGCCCTGGAAGAGAAAGGCGCCGTCCAGGCTGGTGCCGCCGGTGCCGGAGATCTTGCGCCCTTCGACCTCGATGTCGTTCTGGGGGCGGAAATCCGCATGCACCCCCAGGCGTTCCAGGCCCCGGATGGCGCCCCGGCACAGCAACTCGTACAGGGCCTCGACGCCGACGGGGAAGCGCTCGTCGTCCTGCGAGGCGTAGATCTCCCAGCCCAGTTCGCGCTCCCCCCAGTAGAGACCGCCGCCGCCGGTCAAGCGCCGGTTGATCTCCACGCCGTGTTCCCGGCAATACGAGAGCCGGATCTCCTGCTCCACCGACTGGTGGTAGCCGACCAGGGCGCAATGGGGGGTGAACTGCAGGAAGCGCAACGTGTTCGGCGCCGCGTCCTGGCTGCGGGCGGTCAAAATGACCTCGTCCAGGGCCATGTTCTCGGCCGCCATACACGGATTGGTGTCTAAGAGTCGCCAGTTCGTTTTCATAAGGCCAACTTCATGAGGCCAGCGCTCGCGCAAAATCCGAGGGGCCGACGCCGGGGCTGTCCACCTCGCGCTCCGCGTAGAACCGGGCCACGGCCCGTTCCACCTCGTCCAGCCGCACGCCGAGCAGGGCCGCTTCCAGTTCGGCCAGCCGTTCCGCCGGGTAGATGAAGAAATCGCCCGAGAACTCGACGTGCCGGATCACGTCCACGTTCTCGTTTTCGTCTGCGTCTACCTGGAACAGCGCCCGGATCAGGCCGCCGGTGGCCTTGTGCATCCCGTGCCGCACCTCGACCCCGGCGCGGATCTTGACCCGTCGTTTGACGGGCCGGCGCCGGCTGCGGAACAAGCACTCGTCGGTGAGGAATTGCTCGGCTAATTCATCCGTCTTGGCCCGCCAGGCCTCGTCGACGCTCGTTACCTCCTCCAGCGGCCCCAGGGTTTCGGCGAATTTGTCCGCCATCAACGTCCACAGCGCCTCGGTCGGTGGCACGTCGTCGATCTCGCGCTTGATGGTCGAGAGGTTCTCGCGGATCGTCTTGTAGACCTTGTCGCGGAATTTCTCGTCGGGCACCTTGAGCACACGGGCCATCATCTCGTAATCGAAGTCCACGATCAAGTTGCCCACGAAGATAATGTAATCCTCAATCTCGCCCACCCCGGTGCCCGAGACCTTGCGGTCGTGGGCCACGATGTCGTTGACCGGCTTGTACTGGGCCGGGATGCCCAGCGCCCGGTACGCCGCGATGGGCGGCTGGAGAAACTTACGGTAGAAGGCCTCTTTGCCGGCCGGGACCAGCGGGTTATCCTTGTGGATGACGAGCTGCCAGAAGAGCTGGTCCCCATCCAGGTAGACGGCGCCGCCGCCGACCTCGCGCCGGAAGATGGGGATGGCGTTCTCCCGGCAGTAGGCCACGTCCACCTCCTGATCCACATCCTGGTGATAGCCAATGCAGACGTAGGGCGTGGCGGGCGAGAGCAGGATCAACCCCTCGCGGTCCAGGCGGGGCAGCGCGTGATAGAGCAATTGAGAATCCTGCCAGGAGACAGCGCCAAGACGATAGATGTGCATAGGTTGGTTTCTCCTCGTGCCGGTGTGTCGGTAGACTGGTATATCGGTATATTGGTAGACCGGTCTACCGATATACCGGTCTACCAATCTACCAATATACCGGCCTACAGCTCAGCTAATACGGCTTCGACGGCGCGGGGGATGGCCGCCTCGACCGCCGGGGTGCACGTCTCGCGAAAGGTCAGGACGTCGTCCACGGCGATGGCGATGATGACGAAATCGTCGTCTTCGGGCAGCGTCAACCCCATCCCGCGGCCCAACGCCAGCGCTCCCGGCAGCGAGAGATCGTGGGTCGAGCCTGAATGGAGTGACAAGCGCAAATCGTTGGGCGAAAGACGCCGAACCGCGCCCGGCTCGCTGTCCTCACCAGGCAGAATCGCATCTACCATGACGATCCGCTCGTACCCGCCGATGACGTCCAGCAGGCGCAGGCCACCCACGCTCGCCTCGGCGAAGTCTACGTCGTTCACATCTTTTCGCGAGAACCGTTCGGCCGCCTCCCGCACCACGTAAATCCCGATCCCATCGTCGCACAGGATCGTGTTTCCCATGCCCAGCACCAAAGTCTTCAAAATAATCCCCCTCTCTGTGTGTC
>DSAR01000393.1 GCA_011046405.1 Chloroflexota bacterium
ATATTATGGGCAACCAAGTGGGCGCTATCTGCCCTCGCCATTTTGGGAGATAACCTTGAGGCAGATGTTTGATTTGCGTCTAGCAGCTTAGGAAAACTTGACGCGCTCTATCCTTAATGGTATACTATAGCACATTTATAGTTTAGGCTGCCCTTTCGGTAGCATTATCTTTTGATTTGACACGGGCTACTGCCGAAAACGTGGCGCGAGTCGTTTTGACTCCGGCGTAAATCATATCTTTTCGTGCGAGGTGATAGGTTGATCCAAAACATTCCCCAGTCCTACCACTCCCTACCGGTGTTTCCCCACGCCTATTACGAACCAACCTGCGCCTTTTTACCTTGTGTTGAGGTTGTATGCCAGTTAATTCCCATTATCAAGAAAGGAGGTGGTGTCATTTCTTGACAAGAAAAATAATGTTAGTTATGCCAAAGAACGACAGTAGAAAACCCATTTGTAAACTTAACTTTAGGAGGAGAAACTTATGATTACCAAGAAGTGGATGAACCTGTTAGCTGTGCTCGTACTTCTGAGCATGCTTCTCACCGCTTGCGCCGAACCGGAACAAGTGATCGTCACTGTCGAAAGGACGGTTGAGGTCGAGAAGATTGTCGAGGTCGAGAAAGAGGTCGAAGTCGAGAAGGTCGTCGAGAAAGAAGTCGAGGTGGAAAAGGAAGTCATGGTTACCCCCGAACCGGTCGTGGTTGACCGCCAGGGCGCCTGGCTCGACACCGTCATCGTCGTCGAAGAGCCTTCCGCCGACCAGGCTGTAACCCGCCTTGAGGTGGGTGAGCTTGATCTCTACGCTTTCGCTGTGGGTAACCCCGAAGTCGCGGCGAAAGTGGAAGCCTCTGATAGCATCGATGGCTATAAGTCATTCGGTTCCTACAACGAATTCACATTTAACCCCGTTGGCCCTGTCTTCGAAAGCACCGGCAAGTTGAACCCCTTCGCTATTGCACGCGTGCGCGAGGCGATGAACTACCTCATCGACCGCACCTACCTCACCCAGGAAATTATGGGTGGGCTAGGCGCCGCCCGCTGGACGTGCTTCAACAGCGCTTCCAACGACGCCGCGTTGATGGCCGACGTGATTCGCGCTATCGAGTTGGAGTACGCTTACAATCCTGAACTCGCTGCCGAAATCATCGGCGAGGAGATGGAGAAACTCGGTGCAACGATGGATGGCGGCAAGTGGCAGTATAACGGCGAGCCGGTGGAAATCAGCATCCTCATCCGCATCGAGGATGAGCGCCGTGACATGGGTGACTACCTCGGCAACCAACTGGAAGACATTGGCTTCACCGTCATCCGCGATTACAAGACTTCTGCCGAAGCTTCCCCTATCTGGATCAGCGGTAACCCTGCCGATGGCCTGTTCCACATTTACACCGGTGGCTGGATCACCACGGTGGTGCCCCGCAACCTGGCCGACAACTTCGCTTTCTTCTACACCGATATGGGCCTGGGTGTGCCTCTGTGGCAGGCTTACGTGAACGAACCGGAATTCTACGAACTGGCCGAGCGGCTGGACAATGCCGATTACAAGACGGCAGAAGAGCGCCGTGATATGATCGAAGATGCGCTGTGGATGGCGATGAAAGACTCCACGCGCGTTTGGCTGGCCGATCGTGGTGCCATAACCCCCAAGCGCACGGAACTCAAAGTTGCGGCGGACTTGTACGGCGCGGTGAGCGGTTCCTGGCTCTGGCCGGTGACTATCCAGCGCGAGGGCGAGGTTGGCGGCTCCATCACCATCGGGATGCCGAGCATTCTCACCGAAGCCTGGAACCCGCTGGACGGCAGCAACTGGATTTACGACATGATGCTCATCCGCTCCACGGGTGAGATGGCGACGTTGCCCGATCCCTTCACCGGTCTGTACCGCCCGCAGCGCATCGAGCGCGCGGAGGTCACTGTTGTAGAAGGAACGCCTATCGTCAAGACGCTCGACTGGGTGGACTTGCAGTTCGTGGATAGCATCGAAGTGCCCGGTGACGCCTGGGCGGCCTGGGATGCTACGGAACAACGCTTCCTCACCGCCGCTGAGGTCTATACCGAGACCGAGACGGTCGTGCGCAAGAGCGTCGTTTACTACGAACCCGATCTGTACGACAAGAGCATGTGGCACGATGGCAGCGCCTTCTCCATTGGTGATGTCGTAATGGCCATGATCCTCTCCTTCGACCGCGCACAGGAAGACAGCCCCTACTACGATGCGGCCAAGGTTCCGGCCTACAACTCCTTCATGGCCGCTTTCCGCGGCGTGCGCATTGTTTCCGAGAACCCGCTGGTCATCGAGACCTACTCCAACGCCTTCCAGCCGGATGCGGAGAACAGTGTCACCGAATGGTATCCCTACTACGCGCAGGGTCAGGGTTCCTGGCACATGCTGGCCCTGGGCCTGATGGCCGAGGAGAAAGAACAGGCGGCTTTCAGCGGTGGCAAGGCTGATACGCTAGAGATCGAGCGCCTGAGCTACATCGCCGGTCCCACCATTGCTATGTTGGAAGAGAATCTGAACGAAGTCCTCGAATCCGGCGAAATCCCCTACGCGCCCACGCTGGGCCAGTACGTGGACGCCGGCGAGATCGAGATGCGCTTCACCAACTACGCTGAGTGGTTCCGCCGTCGCGGTCACTTCTGGATCGGCACCGGCCCCTTCTACCTGGAACGCGCGTTCCCAGTCGAAGGTACGGTCGTGCTGCAGCGCTTCCGCGATTACCCCGATATGGCCGATAAGTGGCTGCGCTTCGCTGAAGCCCCCATCGCTGAAGTGGAAGTGGATGGCCCTGGTCGCGTGACCATTGGCGACGAAGCTGTTTACGAGGTCTTCGTGACCTTTGGCGGTGCGCCTTATCCCGTCGATGACATCGACAACGTCAAGTTCCTGGTCCTCGACGCCGAAGGCACCGTGGCCCACGTTGGCGAGGCTGAAGCCATCGAGGATGGCATGTTCGAGGTTGTGCTCGATGCAGAGATTACCGGCGCACTTACGGCCGGCTCTAACCGGTTAGAGATCGTCGTTGTCTCCAAGCTCGTGGCGGTTCCTAGTACGGATGCCCTCACCTTCGTAACTGCGCCCTAAGCGCGTGCCGCGCTGCGCACGGTAACGATGCACTTGACCGGGGGCGGGCGGGTTGCTCGCCCCCGGTTCACACCTGATAACCAGGTTGTTTTAGAGAAAAAGTGAGGACCAAAATATGTCTGAAGATGCCCTATCTGTGCAGCCTGACAGTCCCGTAACATCACGGAAGTCTTCCGCCGGCCCCCGTAATGTGCTTAGACTCGCGCGTTACACAGTGCTTAAGTTAGGATCGCTGTTTATTGC
>DSAR01000316.1 GCA_011046405.1 Chloroflexota bacterium
GACGGGGATTCAGTAGCTGGGCTTCATCCTCTTCCCTCTCATATAAGCGCTGACTATGACAAAATGCCAAATTGCGCGTTTTCCCTTTTGGTTCTATAATTAGCGTATCTGGACCCAGCCCGGCAGAAGCCGCATGGTTCTGGCTCTGTCAGGTTAGGGCCTAACCAATGACAACCTTGCGAAGGTTTCAATGAAAGGTTTAAGTCCAATTTCACTACCCGACATTCGTGGCCAAGAGCCTGATTTTCGATCACGAATCACACGAATGCTCGAATTTCACGAATGTTTTTTGAAATTCGAAACCAAAATTCGTGTGGTTTGTCCATTCGTGACATTCGCGATCCAGAGATGTCGAGTAATAAAAGCCCAATAAGATCACCCGTATTATGAAATCTCTTGAAACACATCACATCGGCATGCCCGAATCGACGTCGGAGCAATCGAAAGAGCAGTCGAAAGAGCAGCCAAGCAAAGCCAGCGCTCCCAGGCCAACCCCAAACGAAAAAGGGCGCGGCACTCAATATATGACGCCACCAGCATCAGAGGCGCAGGAGAGCGCTGAGGGACGCTTGACCGATGGCCATCTACTCCAGAACCGCTACCGGATTCTGGGACTGATAGGCGTCGGGGGGATGAGCACGGTCTATAAAGCACAAGACCTGCGATTCTCCAAAGTCACACGGCTGTGTTGCGTCAAAGAAATGCTCAACACCGCCCCCAATCCAGACGTGCGTGCAGTGATAAAGGCAAACTTTGAGCGTGAGGCTAACATCCTCGCCTCTCTCAATCACCCCGGGATCGTCCAAGTTTATGACTTCTTCAGCGAGGGCAACCGAAGCTACCTCGTCCTGGAATACATAGATGGCAAAGATCTGGAAGACGTCTTGGTCGAGACAGAAGGCTTTCTGACCGAGTCTCAAGTCGTCAGTTGGGCCATCCAGGTTTGTGAGGTGTTGAGTTATCTCCACGGTCACGAGCCCAAACCGATTGTATTCCGAGACATCAAGCCAGCCAACATCATGAAGGACAAACAGGGTCGCATCCGGCTGGTGGATTTCGGGATCGCCCGGATATTCCAAAGCGGACAAAAAGGCACCATGATTGGCACCGAAGGTTACACGCCGCCCGAACAGTATCGGGGAAGCGCCGAACCTCGCGTCGACATCTATGCGCTGGGAGCAACGATGCACCACCTGCTCAGCAAGCAGGACCCCAGGTTGGAGGCGCCATTTTCCTTCCACGAACGCCCCATACACAACACGAACCCAACCATATCCCGGGAATTGACGGAGATCATCGAGAAAGCCCTGGAATACGACATCGACAAACGCTTTGGATCAACCGAGGAGATGCAACGAGCGCTGATGAACTTGAATTCGGCTCGAGGTCTGAAGGGAACGGGAACCTTTGGCGCACCATCCTTGGCCACAAGCGAAGTAACACCCCTATGGCGATTCCGTTGTGAGGATGAAGTTCGCTCCACGCCCGCCGTGTGGCAGGGGATGGTTTTCATCGGCGCGTACGATCATAACCTCTACGCCTTGGACGCCGAGAGCGGTAAATTTATGTGGAAATACCCCACCGAAGGAGGCATCGGGTCATCGCCCCACATTTACGATGGACGTGTGTTCTTCGGTTCATCAGATCGCTTGCTCTACGCAGTCAACGGAGAGACGGGACGAATCGCATGGACGTGCCCCACGCAGGGGAGCGTTTGGTCGTCGCCCCAAGTGGCGCTGGATCACGTTTTCTTCGGTTCCGACGATGGGCACCTTTATGCCGTCAACACCCACAGCGGGCGTGTCGCCTGGAAGTTTTCGGCCGAAGGCAAAGTCCGCTCGTCGCCTGTCATCAAGGATGACGTGATCTACGTGGGTTGCGAAGGCGGCGTCGCCTACGCGATTGACATCAATGGACAAGCGCGCTGGCGCTTTCGCGCTCGGCGGGGCATCACATCCACGCCAGCCGTCACAGAAAACATCGTGTGCATCGGCTGCCAAGACGCCTACGTCTACGGGCTGGACATCCGATCGGGGTGGTCGGCGTGGCGATATCGCACTGGCGGCGCAGTCATCTCTTCGCCCACCTACGCCAATGGGTTATTCATCATCGGTTCCATCGACAACTATCTTTACGCCATCGATGCTGAGAGCGGACGACTCGTCTGGCGCTACGAGACCCAGGGACAGGTAACGTCTAACCCGGCAAGCTCCGAAGACGCCGTTTATTTTGGCTCGGTCGATGGCGCGATCTACAGCTTAGACATCAGAACGGGAGACTTGCGCTGGCGATTCCAAACTGAGGGATCCGTGACATCGTCGCCCACCATCATGGATGACGTTGTATACATCGGTTCTGACGACCGCTACATATACGCGCTACCTACTTGATCCGAGGAAGATCCAACTTATGGGATTTCTAAGAAACCTACTCGGGCTAAAAAAGCCGCCGGACACATCTTTGCCCTCGACCCTCGCTTCCCAATCTGTGTCAACCGGGACAGACGTAAAATTCAACGTCGGCTGGGTGACTGACGTTGGTAAAGTGCGTCGTCACAACGAGGATACTGTTCTCGTTTTTGTATCTGCCCACGATGGTAACGACGCGCTGCCCACTTTTGGCCTGTTTATACTCGCTGATGGGATGGGTGGACATCAAGCAGGAGAAGTCGCCAGTTCCCTGGCCGCCCGGACGGCCGCCCATTACATCATACAGGCGTTGTATCTCCCCACCCTCATCAATTGGGAACACAACGATAGTCAGCCAGCGTTGAACGAGCTCTTGATCGCCGCAGTCCAGGCGGCAAATGATGCCGTGCTACAAAAAGCGCCAGGGGCAGGGACAACGTTGACGTGCGCCCTGATGCTGGGCCCTCGAGCCTACGTCGCCCACGTCGGTGACAGTCGAGCGTATGTCGCTAGCGAAGAAGGACTGCAGCAAATCACACACGATCACACGCTGGTCGATCGCCTGATCGAAATGGGGCAACTAACTCGCGACGAAGCGAGCACACACCCGCAGAAAAATGTGCTATACCGAGCGGTGGGTCAGGATGGGAAGCTAGAGGCAGACATCCACACCTATACCATTCCCGAGAACGGTCACCTGCTACTGTGCAGTGATGGTTTGTGGAGCATGGTAGCCGAAAGCGAGATGGGTAAAATCGTCGCCGCATCTCCCACGCCTCAAACTGCGTGTGAAGCACTCGTTGCAGCCGCCAATCAGGCTGGCGGACACGATAACGTCACCGTCATCCTGGTCACATCGCCGCCAGATCGGACGGTATGAACGTGGACGGTCGTGGAGAACGTGGAGAA
>DSAR01000459.1 GCA_011046405.1 Chloroflexota bacterium
AACCCGCCCACGCGGGCTGAGGGTAAGTTTACCTCAAGTTGTCCCTGTGCACCAATGCCGCCTGAGCATATTCTATACGAGGGGCACATACAAAACTTGGGGGACTAAGCGATGAGGAGAAGCACAGATTTCACCAAAATACGCATTGACACAGATTTGAAGTTGAAAATCAGTGAAAATTGGCGTCATCTGTGGTTGAAAATAGATGAGAGCAATGGAGTCCCCCAAGTATAATCAATACGCTCGAATGTAAGTTTCGATATGCAGCGAGGGTAACCACAAAAAGAGGACAATGAGATGACACGTAAGTTGAATGTTGTGCTTCTGTTGCTGGGGGCGGCGACGGCGGCGTTCCTGGTGGGGTTTTTTGTCAGCGCCGATTCGGTGTCGGGCGTCGTGGCGCCGACATTGGCGCCCACCATTCCTGTGTCAACGGCAATTCCAACGCACACGTTCACGCCTGTCCCCACGCCTGTTCCACCGACGGTCACACCGTCCGTTACACCGTCCGCCACGCCGGCGCCGTCGCTTATCCTGACCTTGACATCGACATCTGCGCCGACCGAGACGCCAACCCCTACGCCTACGTGGACGCCAACGCCTCTCCCCACAGAGACGTTCACCCCCATGCCTACAGTGACGAGAAGATCGTTCAGCCCACCCACACCAGGGGTGAACGCGACGGCGACGTTGACCGGCGCGTTGGCTATTCCCACCCAGGCGCCCTCTATCGAGACGCCGCCGGATGCGATCAATATCGCCGTGCTGGGCAGCGACCGGCGCCCCGATTGGGACAACTGGCGCACCGACGTGGTCCAGATCGTCTCGATTCAACCGATGATCCCGGCGGTGACGGTGCTCTCGGTTCCCCGAGATCTGTACGTCTATCTCCCGGGCTTCTGGATGACGCGCATCAACTTCGCCGATATGTACGGCGACTTGTACGGGTATGAGGGGGGCGGTTGCGCGCTGTTACAAGACACGATGCTCTACAATCTTGGAATTTCCATCGACCATTGCGTGCGAACAGATTTCGATGGGTTGATCGCGATCGTGGATACGTTGGGCGGCGTCGATATTCCCGTCCCCTGCCGGCTGCACGATTTCTGGCCCTATCCGGATGAGAATGGCGAGTATCCGATCAAGGAGATGGAACCGGGCGTTCATCACATGGATGGCGAGACGGCGTTGTGGTACGCCCGCTCGCGCAAGACGAGCAGCACGTTCGATCGTGAGCGGCGCCAGCAACAGGTGTTGCAAGCGATATGGCGCAAATCCCGCCAACTCAACATTCTGCCCCAACTGCCCCATCTCTGGGAACAATTCAACCAGATGATCGTGACCGATATGACCTTCGGTGAGGTGGCTCAATTGGCCGGGATCGCCTTCCGGCTTGATGAACGGAACGTGCGTTTCCGCAACATCGGCTACGCCCAGGTGTTCCCCTGGACGACGCCCCAGGGTGGGTCGGTCTTCTTGTCAAACTGGGAGGAATTGGAGCCAGTGTTGGCCGAGGCTTTTGGGCCGGTGCCCGAGGGGCGTGGTTGGCGCATACTCCAGACGGTGGAGGTCTGGAATGGTACGAGTAACGCCGATTGGGATCAACTGGCCGCCGATCGCCTGATCCGGCAGGGCTTTGGCGTCTCGATTGGGCAGGCTGACCGGCGGGATTACGCCCAGACCCAGTTGATCGACTTTACGACGTCGAGCAAGGGGAGCGCGATCTCTTACTTGCAGTGGTTGTTCAACGTGTCCAACGCCAACGTCATCTCGGCGCCGGACACAAACGAGGGAATACCCTACCGGCTCATCATCGGCGCCGATTATCAGACGTGTCGCCGTTAGCGAATGAGCGAATGAGCGAATAAGCGAATCGGTGAATCGTCACTTGATACTTGCCTACTTGTCTACTTGCCTACTTGCTTACTTGTCTACTTGTCAATTACTTCATTTCCATACGGGAGGTTCCACATGCATGCTGAACGTCTTTCTCGATTGATTGAAGAAGCTGGCGCCGGTGGGTTTGACGCGCTGGCAGTGATGCCCGGCCCCAATCTGTTTTATCTGACGGGCATGTCGTTTCATCTGAGCGAGCGACCGGTGCTTCTGTTCATCCCGCTGGATCGGCCGCCGGCGCTGGTGGCGCCTGGCTTCGAGGCGGTCAAGGCGGACGATGTGCCATTTGACGTCGAGTGTTTTACCTATACCGACGAGGAGGGATACGAAGCGGTGTTTCGCCGGGCTTGCGATGGCCTGGGTCTCTCCAGTTGTACGATCGGGGCGGAGGCGTTCAAATTGCGCATGGTGGAGTTGCGCCTGCTGGAACAGTACGCGCTGGGCTGCCAGATCACGCCGGCCGAGGAGACGTTGGCCGCGTTGCGCATGCGAAAGGACGCGCACGAATTGGCCCACATGCGCCGGGCGATTGAAATGACCGAGGGGGCGCTGGAAGAGACGCGAGAGCAAATTGCGGCGGGGATGACGGAACGGCAGGTGGCAACGATATTGCGGGCTGCCATTCTCCAACGAGGCGGCGAGGGGATGGCCTTCGGTCCGGCGGTTCAGGCGGGCGCCAATGCCGCCTCCCCGCACGCCAGTCCCGGCGATGATGAGATCCAGCCCGGCGATACCATCGTCATCGACTGTGGCACGCTGGTGAACGGTTACGCCTCGGATATCACGCGCACCTTTGCCGTCGGCGAGATGGGGGCGGAGATGACGCAGGTCTACGAGGTGGTGCGGGCGGCCAACGCCGCCGGTCGCGGAGCGGTTAGGCCGGGTATTTCGGCCCAGGAGGTGGATCGAGCCGCACGCCGGGTCATTGAACAGGCAGGATATGGCGCGTATTTCAATCATCGTACCGGTCACGGGTTGGGGCTGGAGGTGCACGAGCCGCCCTATATCGTCGAGGGGAACGAGCGTCTCCTGGAGCCGGGGATGACGTTCACCGTCGAGCCGGGCATTTATCTCCCCGGTCAGGGTGGGGTGCGCATCGAGGATGACGTGCTCGTGACAGCGGATGGAGGAGAGAGTTTGACCACCTTCCCGCGTGAGTTCAGGCCGTTGTAACCACTCCCCACGGTTTATTGGTATCATCAAGAAGGGCGATGATGACGACGTTACAATTCCTGACCGCCGGTGAATCCCACGGGCCGGGCCTGACGGCCATCGTGCAGGGCCTGCCTGCAGGCATCCCGGTGGACGCTTCGGCCATCGACCGGGACCTGGCCCGCCGGCAGGGGGGGTATGGGCGCGGCGGGCGGATGCAGATCGAGCGGGACCGGGTGGAGATCGTGGGCG
>DSAR01000293.1 GCA_011046405.1 Chloroflexota bacterium
GCCCGCTGCACGGTTTGTTGCGCACATCAGCGGACGCAAGATCACTGTCCGCCCCAGCTTCGTTTTCCTTGAGTTCATCTACGGGCGTTCTGAGCCATTTTAAGCGGTTTGCGCTTGCGATTTGCTTCGAAAACCCTTCAGGTCGCAATCGCGCCGGTCAGGCTGATGCTGGCGAAGCGGTAAGGCGTGTTGGGGTAATAATCGCTCGTGCAGCGCTTGCCTCCCGGCACGGCGAAGGCCAGATCGCCGATGTGACGCTCGCGCCGCACTGCCCAGGCCGCGGAGCACAAAGATTCCCAGGATTGGTGGAAAAGGTATTCCGCCCGCGTAGCTGCTACGTCATCCATACATCCACTTCCACTCCTCAAACCGGCGCCCGCATGAACACCATCGCCAGTGGCAGCCCCAGGATTACCCAGACTACGTTCAGGACAATGCCCGCCCAGACCGGCACACCCAAAACTCGTTTGAACCCCAACACCGTGATGACGCTCCACCATATGACGATAAGAAGATGGCTCACACCCAGCCAGACGGCGTTCTCCCACCCCATTCCGATCCAGACCCAGTCCCACGCCACCAAGCCCGCGCCCACCACCAACGCCGCCATTCCCGTCAGGTTCATAATCTGATCCACGTCGCTCTCCCGGCCGCTCAAGCGCAAAATGACGTGAACGGCTGCGCTCAAGAACAGCCACTGGACCAGCAGCACCGCCGGCGCGAGGATCACCAATGCCCCGTAATACCGGGCCGTGGACAAAAAGGTCAAGTATGAAGGCGTCGAGGGCTCTCGCCCCATCAACCACAAGGGCAGATAGGGTAACAGGGCATCGAGCAAAGCGCGTCCCACTTGCCCGTAGACGCCCCAGTGCGGCGCGGGCTTGCCTTCCAGCGCTTCCACCATCCGCGCCGGGTTGACGTAGCCCATCAGCCAGACTCGGAAGAAGCTCACTGACCGTAGTCCCACAACTGGTAGCGGATCAACACGACGTCCTCCGGTTCGGGCTGGAAGGCGTAGTTGCGGATGGGACGGCCGGGCCGCTCGTTGCCGAAGGGACGGTTGCAGGCTACCTGACCGTCGGGGCCGGGGCAGCCGGAGGTCATGAACGGCTCGCCGTACTGGATCAGGTCGTCGACCGCGCTGGCCCCGACGCCGAAGTCCACCACCTGCCCGGCCTGGTTGAACGTCATCCCGTCATAGCGCCCGTGCGCCTTGTTGATGATGTAGCGGGCCAGTTGCACCCGCCGGTATTGGCCGTATGGGGGCTGGGGATGGCGCTCCATTGGCGACCCGGCCTCGGGGTAGAAGGAGAACAGGTGCGTGTGGGCGCCCAGGTCCTGGGCCTGCTGGATGGTGGCGATCATCTCCTGCTCCGTCTCTCCCAGGCCCACGATCAGGTGCACGCCGACCTGGTACCGTCCCATCACGCGGACCGCCTCCGCCACCGTGTCCCAGTAGTGTTCCCAGCGATGGGGGCCGTGCACGCCCTGCCCCCGGTAACGCTCGAAGAGCCCCGGCGTGGCGGCATCGATGGCGACGCCGACCATGTCGGCCCCGGCCTCCTTGATCTCGGCCAGCCGGTCCAGGTCGCGGATGAGGGTCGGGGCGATCAACGCCGAGATGGGCCGGTCGGACCCGGTGTGAAAGCGGTGGATGATACCGTTCATGTCGTCGAAAGCGCGGCGGTGGGTGATCATCCCCACGCAGACCCGCTGCAGGCGCTTCCCGTTCTGGTTGAGCCGGTCGATCATCTCGTCCACGGCGTAGGTGGGCCAATCGACGCGGATGAACGTGCGTTTCTCCGGCTCGACCTGGCGCTGGTGGCTGAGGCCGCAGAACGCACAGCGCGCGCCACAGCCCTCGGGGTAGGTTACCAGCAGGTTGAGTCCGGTCAAAAAGGAGTCGCGGCGGAAGCGGGGCGAACGATAGCCCAAGGACTTCGCCGCCGCCAGACTCGTCTGGACATATTCGGGGCTTTGCATAAGTTTCTCCTTCCTAGAGACGCTCGTCAAAATACGAGACCAGGTCCGCCGTCGCCACCCGGACCTGCTCGATGGTGTCCCGTTTAGAGTGCATTTCAGTCAAAAAGCACCTAACCTGCGAGAAATTGTTGTATCAGAAAGGTTATTTTTAACCTTCGCAAGGTTGCCCCCTGGGCCAACGCTACTCGGCGAACATCTCCGCTAACGTCGCTAGTACAGAAACTTGAGTAGATTGGTCTAGGTGCCCAAGCTTACGGACCAAGCGCGTTTTGTCCACTGTTCGAATTTGATCCAAAACGATTTGTCCCTGTTTGCCCTGGAACTCGCATGTCACCCGGCTCGGATAAGCCTGGCCTTTGGTCGTCATGGGCGCCACGATCACCGTCCGTATCCAGCGATTCATCTCATCCGGCGAGATCACCAGGCAGGGCCGCGTTTTACGTATCTCACTGCCCACGGTCGGATCCAGATTCACCAGGTAAACGTCAAACCTTTGGACTACCACGTCCACGCTTCCTCATCCCAAGACGTTGTGCTCACGACGTCCCCGTCGAGCATTTCGTCATCACCTCGTTCGGACATAGTCTTGAAAGCAGCCTCCCACCCCTGCCGCGCCTCATGCGTGGGGCGCAAGACGATCTGATCCGATTGCAACTCCAGCATCACTTCTTCATCCTCATCCCAATGCACCTGTTCCAGCAGGAGCTTGGGAATGCGAACCCCCTGGGAGTTTCCGATCTGTATGATGCGGGTTTTGACTACTGTTGGCATCGCAACACCTCCTCAACGATCTATCGTAATCACATTGTAATTACAAAGAGAGGTTTTGTCAACTTGACTTATCCGGGCGTGTATCTTCTCAATAAGTTGGGGAGCTGTGGCCGGTCTCCCGACCGAGCCACAGCGGGCACGGTCAGGAGACCGGCCCGAGCGAGTTTGCCCCGGTTTATTGAGATGATACCGGGCGTTTCATCACCCGACATCTCTGGATCACGAATGTCACGAATGGACAAATAACACGAATTTTGGCTCTCTGGTAGTTTGCATGGTCGGCTTAGCAAGCGGTCACTTTTTTGCCACGAATTACACGAATTGTCACTAATCTTTGGGTTTTTCGTGTTAATTCGTGCAAACTTGTCCTGAGCGTAATCGAAGGATTCGTGGCTAATCTCTCACCGCGGCCATGCGAAATGCCAAAGAACCCGAATTTCAAAAAACATTCGTAGCTGCACTGAAATAAGCCTAGATTTCACCACAGAGACACAGAGAGCACAGAGAATTTAACATTTTACTCAAAAAAATTCACTGTTTGGCAC
>DSAR01000128.1 GCA_011046405.1 Chloroflexota bacterium
CGAGCGCCAGGAATAAACCCGCCGCCAATAGCACGTAAGGCCCTGGGTGGGGCCTTACGTGCTATTGGCGGCGGGTTTATTCCTGGCGCTCGGTCGCTACAATCCATTTTATCTGCTCCTGGCCCGATTTGTGCCGGGGTTCGCGCACTTCCGGGCGCCGGCCCGCTGGTTGTGGCTCTACGTCGTCGGGGCGGCGGCCCTGGCAGGATATGGGGTGGATGCGCTTTTGCACTTTCGATTGACATTAGACCGCCGTTGGCTCCTGCTGACGGGCGGGCTGTTGCTCGGCTTAATGGGGTGGGCCGTCGTGGGGACACCGATCGAGGGCGATAGACCGGTGGGATGGACGACGGGCGTGGGTTGGGCCACGGCGCTTGCTTTGACGTTTGGACTTCTGTGCTTTTTATATCGGCGCGCGCCCCGCCGGGCCGGGGTGGGTTTGTTGCTGTTGTTGACCGTGGAACTCCTGGCGGCGAGTTCAACGCTCCCGCACAGCCGGGCGACCGCGCCCCAGGCCTTTACCGGTCTCCGGCCGGCCATTGCCCATCTGCTCGCCGGGGCGGACGACGAGCAGGCCGCGTCGCTGCGCTTCATCAGTATGTCGAACATAACCTTCGATCCCGGCGACCTGGGGGAGATCAACGTCATCTACGGCGGAGGTGGGGCTTTCCCGCCGCAGCTTTCCGATGCGGCGTTGTACGATTACGTCGTGGCGGTCAAGCAGAAAGAGGTGCTCTCGCCCAACATGCCACTGGCCTTTGGCGTGCCCGCCGTCGATGGTTACGATGGGGGGGTGTTGCCGCTGGCCCGCTACGTCACGCTCCAACGGTTGTTCCTGGCCGACGAGGCGGTCTCGATGGACGGGCGCTTGCGTGAGAACCTGCCGGCGATCCCCGATGCTCGCTGGTTGAACCTGTTCGGCGTGCGCTACGTCATCACCGACAAGCTCCACGACGCCTGGCTCGACGACGTGTTCTACGACCGCCAGTTCGGGGCCCGGTTGTCGGCTGGAGAGGAGGCGGCGCTCGCCCACGTCCCCGCCTTCGAGGCGACGGCGTTGGGGTTGCTCGTCTCCTTGCAAGATAGGACAGAGTTGCCCGACGACGCACCCGTCGGCGAGGTCGAGGTGGGTTTCGGAGACGGTGTGACGCGAACGTTCACCCTGCGGGCCGGGGCTTTAGATCGCGCGTTGGACGAGGATGACGGCGTGACCCGCCTGCGTTGGACGCCGGCGATGGAAGTGACGGCCGTGATCGTGCGCGGCACAGTATCCCAGGGAGAACTGCTGGTGCGGGGCGCGAGCCTGATCGACGAGCGCACAGGCAGTTTCCAATCCCTGCTCCTCTCGGATCGGGGGCGCTTCCGGTTGCTCCATTCCGGCGACGTCAAGATTTACGAGAATCTGGACGTTTTGCCAAGGCCGTTTTTCGTCCCCCAGGCCGTGCGGGCCGAGGATGACGAGGCGGCGCTGGCCCTGATGCGGGACGAGGGTTTCGATCCGGCGGCGACGGTGGTATTGGCCGGAGGCGAACAGCGGTCACTGGCAGTGGAACTGGACGGCGCGCGTGGCGCAGCATCGATCCAGGTGCTGCGGGACGAGCCAGAGGTGATCGAGGTCGAGGTGGAGACAGATGCGCCGGGATACCTGGTCCTAGCGGACGCCTGGTATCCGGGCTGGCAAGCGTCGGTCGATGGCGAGCCGGTCCCGTTGCTGCGGGTCGACGTGCTGTTCCGGGCGGTCGGCGTGGAGGCGGGGCGCTATCGCGTCGTCTTCACTTATCGTCCTGCAAGCCTGGCCCTGGGCCGGTGGATCAGCATCCTGGGAGGAGTAGTCGGGGCGTTGATCTGGGTTGGGTGCTCATTCGGCATTTTGTCCAAAGAGGCGGGCAGTGCTATAATGAAACAGTGTTTGGATCAGGATAGTAGAGAGGGGGCAAAATGAATACGTTGAATCGGGTTGTGCTCGTGATTTTCTTGCTGTTGAGCATCGTTGTCTGTACGCTGACGTTGGTGGCGCCGTTGCCGGTTTTGGCGCTCGTTGTGGATCAAGGGGAGGGGGTGTTGAATTTCCTGGAGCGCCTGCAGTGGTATGTGCGGGTCCCGGTGGGCATCGTCATCGCCCTGATTTTAGACACGATCTTCGTCCTCTTGATTTTCCTGGAAGTGCGGAAACCATCCAGGAAGTCGATTCAGGTTGAGAAGACCGAGGGGGGCGAGGTGCAGATTAGCGTCGCCTCCATCGCCGATCGACTGCATTACGAGGTGGACCAACTGCCCGGCGTTCTGAGGGTCATGCCGAAGGTCTCTGGCAAGCGGGGGGGCGTCGTCGTCGAGTTGGACGTGGAGACGTCGGCCAAGATCAGCGTGCCGGACAAGTCAGCCGAGATTTTGGACGTGGCGCGGGAGGTCGTCGAGGATAAGATGGGCCTCAAGCTGGCTCAACCGCCGCGCGTCAATCTGCGGTCGATGCCGTATCCCAAGACGACGAAGAAGTCGATCGAGAAACGGGAGCGCGCAGCCGAGGAGGAAATGCAGCCGGTAGAGACCTCAGTCGTCAACGAAAACGAAGAAGACCTGTTCGACTTTTAGCTAAAACGTGACCGGGGGGTATCTTCTCAATAAGTCGGGGGAAAAGTGGGGCGGAATGCGTGCAACCGCGCGAGCGTGCTCGCGATGTTGCCTGCGCCTTACATGACCCCGGTTTATTGAGATGATACACCGGGGAAGTGTTTCGTGATCTCCCCCGGTCTATGTCTTTCAGGGCCTCTACTCGGCGTTCAACGTGCCGGAGAGGGTCATTTTCCCCTCTTCGATCTGGACGTCGGTGATGGCGACGTTTTTGCCGATCTCGTCCTGGATGATTTGGTCGACCAGGTCGTTGAAGATGTTGGTCACGGTCTCCATCGCCGATTCGGACGGCATCGACGTGAGGCCGCCGAACTCCGCTTCCTTTACACTGACGTTGATCTCACCGTTGGCAGCGCTCACCGAAAGCGCGACCATCGCCGGGATGGGCAGCGCTTCGTGCACCGTCACCGTGGCGTAGATGTTCATCAGGCTATCCTGGAAGTGGATCTGGAGATTCTCGATGGGGGGCGGTTCTTCTATGGTGGCCAATGCTTTGTTGGCCAGGGCCGTCATCTCCGTTTCGGTGATGGCGATGTCAAACGCGCCATCAGGGCTGACGTCGAGCGCTTCTTTCCATCGCTCGCGCAATTTCTGAATAGCCTCTTCGGAGGGGGCGATTTCGTGGGGGGGCTGGGGGCCGCCGATCGGAAGGGCATTACAGCAACTAA
>DSAR01000214.1 GCA_011046405.1 Chloroflexota bacterium
ACCTCGGCGATGTCCTCCTCCTCGATGGTCTCGTCCAGTTGATGTTCCTGTTGCCACGTCTCGCGGTGGAGGTTGAACTCCGCCTGGAGGTTGATGCGCTCCGTCTTCAATTCGGCGGCCCGTTTGTAATCCTCCAGGGCGCTGGCGGCGTCAATCTCGGTCTGCAGACGTTGCAGATCACCTTGCAACGCTTTCAGTTCCGGCGGTAGGGTGTAGAGCGCGACCCGCAGCTTGGCCGCGGCCTCGTCCATCAGGTCGATGGCCTTGTCGGGTAGATGCCGGTCGGTGACGTAGCGGTGCGAGAGACGGGCGGCGGCCACGATCGACTCGTCGGAGATGCTGACCTTGTGATGGGCCTCGTAACGGTCGCGCAGCCCCTTGAGCATCTCGATGGTCTCCTCCACCGATGGCTCCTCGACGAAGACCGGGGCGAAACGCCGTTCCAGGGCGCTGTCTCGCTCGATGTACTGGCGGTATTCGTCCAGGGTCGTGGCGCCGATGCACTGCAACTCGCCCCGGGCCAGTGCCGGTTTCATCATGTTGGAGGCGTCCATCGCGCCCATCCCGGCCCCGGCCCCCACGACGTTGTGCAACTCGTCGATGAAGAGGATGATCTCCCCCTCGGAGCGTTGGATCTCCTCGATGGCGCCTTTCAGCCGTTCCTCGAACTCGCCCCGGAAACGGGAACCGGCGACCATCGCCGCCAGGTCCAATTGCACCACCCGCCGCCCCTGGAGGATCTCCGGGACGTCGTCGTTGGCGATCTGCTGGGCCAATCCCTCGATGATGGCGGTCTTGCCCACCCCGGCCTCGCCGATGAGCACCGGGTTGTTCTTGGTGCGGCGGCTGAGGATCTGGATCACGCGCAGGATCTCGTCGTCCCGCCCGATGACCGGATCCAGCTTGCCCTCGCGGGCCATCAGCGTCAGGTCGCGGCTGAATTTCTCCAGGATGCGGTAACGCGCCTCGGCCTGCCGGTCGGTCACCCGCTGCCCGCCCCGGATCTCCTTGATGGCCCCGGTGATGCGGTCCTTGGTCACGCCGCTGTCGCGCAGGATGCGGGCGGCTGGGGTGTTGCGCTCGCCGGCGATGGCCATAAATAGGTGCTCGGTCGAGATGTAATCGTCCTTCAGGCGGTTGGCCTCGTCGTTGGCCAGGTCGAGCACCCGCTTGACCCGGGGCGTGATGAAGACCTGCCCCACGCCGCCGCCGCCGTAGATGCCGGCCTTGGGACTGCCCCGCAACACCTCATCCAGCCGCTGATTGATCAGGTCGGCGTCGGCGCCCATCGCCTCCAGGATTTGCGGCACCACTCCGTCCGGCTGCTCGATGAGCGCCAACAGGAGGTGCTCGATATCAACTTGCGTGTGCCCGTAGCGCGTCATCGTCTCCACGGCCCGTTGGGCTGCGTCCTGGGCGCGCTCGGTGAAACGATCTAATCGCATCATCGTTTGCTTATCTCCGTAAACTTTCTGCTCTAAATCTGTTTAAATTCGAATGACTCACCGCAGAGGCGCAGAGAGTGCGGCGCAGAGAGTGCGGCGCAGAGAGTGCGGCGCAGAGAACGCTGAGGCCTCTTCTGATGGAAAGTTAAGAACTCTGTGCCCTCAGCGTCTCCGCGGTGAAAAATCATCACGCGGATGAATGGCTACACTCGGCTACGCGACTTCCTCGATGGCCCCAGCCTTTGTCTCGCGTCTCGCCGGCGACCACGGCCACCTGCCCCTTAAGATATTTGGTCATCTGTCTCCTGAGGGTCAGCAACGAGGTGGAAGTGCAAGTGTGGCACTTCCTGGTAATCCCCCCCATTGACGATCAATCGATATCCTCTTTCTTCCAGTTCGTATTGCCGCACGAGCAACTGGACGGTCTCCAGCAAATCGTGCAGGAAATCGGTCGCTTCCAACGGCACCTCCATCAGACTGCCGAACGGCCTCTTGGGCACCAACAGAATGTGCACGTCGTGGCAGGGATGGGGATGGTGAAAGGCCATCAACGTCTCGGTATCCCGCAACCGTTCGACAGGTATCGCGAAGCTCACGTGGCTCATCATCCAACCCAAGAACAGCCGGCTCCACCGGGAGCGCGCCAATCTCAGTAAACTTCGATCCACTGGTAACTGCTGCTCAGGCTATGGCACCCCAGGTCTGAAATTGGACACAGATGACACAGATGACACAGATGACACAGATCGCATTGTAACAGCAAACTCGCTTGTTCGGCAAACGGTTGGCGTTCCAGGATAATATCGAGCACAATGTTTGTATCAACTAACACTTTCATCGGTGCTTTTCCTGTAAGTACTGCCACTTCAATTCATCTGGATCGAAATCTTTCAAGAAGCCTCGCCATTTATCTAGAAAATTCGTTGCAGCCTGAGAGGCACTTGTGTCTTGCTGTGAAGTGGGATGGACTATGACAACAATTTCGACCTGTTGATGTGCCCACTGGGCCATCTCTGGAATTTCAATCCCCCCTTTTTCTTGAACAGTCGCTTCAAACTTATAGGTTTTCACCGTCTGGCGCTCCTCAATTCCTACCCAACACATTTGTCCTCAGTATATACGTCGTGCGAGCACGGCTCACTCTCAGGGATTATACCGCATATCGCTTTCCCCGCCAATGAACGATGAACAACAAGGTGTTTCAATACCTTGTGTGCGCGGTTATGAATTTCATTCACGGGTATTGGGTTTAGACGTATAAGGTTGCGCTCTAAGCAGTTTTTCATGCGCATCAACCTCAGCTTCGTTTTCCCGCCTCACGCCCCACGTTTGACTTGTCAAAAAAGGGGATTTCCTGTATACTATATGTCGCTACGCAAGATGTGGCAAACAAATCGGGGCGTGGCGCAGCTTGGCTAGCGCGCTACAATGGGGTTGTAGAGGTCCCGGGTTCAAATCCCGGCGCCCCGACTTTTTGATAGGTTTTATCATTGCGGAGGGCGCTTCTATCATTGGAAAGCGCCCTCCATTTTTTCAAGCATTTCTAGGATTTTGTCGAGGACGTCGCTTGAGTGCATACGCTCCACGACTTCATCAGCGATGGCTTTCACATTGACGCGGTCTTCTGACAACGCCGGACGAGTGAGCTCCGCAATTTTCGCCTTCACGGTCTCGTTGGGCAACCCTCCGTATATTTTGTTGGTGATCGTGATGTCCTCATGCATCACATTTTGGGAGATCGCTTTCAAATCGGCCATGTTTTTGGCTTGTTGGAGCGCATAGACGACGTGGCTGTGTCTCAGGCTGTGAGGCGGGTGATACGTTACGTTGGCGCGTTCACACAATTTCCT
>DSAR01000379.1 GCA_011046405.1 Chloroflexota bacterium
AAAACTTGGGGGAGCATCACAAATCAGCCACGAATTTCACGAATTAACACGAAGAAAAGAAGATAAATTCGTAAAATTCGTGCAATTCGTGGCAAAAAAGCACAGGGCTATCTGCACTCCCCCAACTTGTAGATACGCCCATGACGTCCTCCAGCACAGGTGGCTCCGGTCCGCGCGCACAGCGGAAACCGCTCAGGTCATTTTCACCGCCAGGGAAGCGGTCCGCTGCTCGATAATGGAGCGCGGGCACGTCTGCGGTTCCCATAGAGAGAGGATAGGCACCCCGCCGAACGTACGGGCCCCCTAACCAGAGGCTCGTCTCGGTGAACCGCCCACTGGGATACACCTGGTACAGATCACTTACCCACTCCGGCGCGTTTCCGGCCATATCCAGCGCGCCATAAGGGCTGGCGCCCTCCGGGTGACTGCCCACAGAGACCGTCTTGAAGCCATACGCCATATCGAAAGTGACCTGCAGCCACAACGCATCCCATTCATCGCCCCAGGGGTAGATACGTCCATCGATCCCTCGGGCCGCCTTCTCCCACTCCGCCTCGGTCGGCAGCCGCTTGCCCACCCATCTGCAATAGGCATCGGCGTCCGCCCACTTTACGAGCACGGGATGGTCGGGGGAGGGAGCAGGCTCGCGTGATGGCGAGCAGACGCCCGCCTCCACGCAGCGCTCGTAGCGGGCGTAGATCACCTCGACCTGGTCGATCTCGAATTCGTCCAAGTAGACCGTCATCTGCGGCCACTCGTCCCGGACGTAATCGGTGTATCCGCAGTGACTCCCAAAACATCGCATGCTCTCCCAACGTGGGATTTCTTCGCCAGCCGTGCCCATGATGAACTCTCCCGCCGGCACCTCGACCATCGGCGCGTCGTCCTCGGGGATTGGCGTGGGAGGCGCGGTGGCGGGCTGCGGTGTGCTATTGGGCGGAGCGGTCGCAGCCGCCGCGCTCGTTGGCGTAGGGGAGGGGGCGCCAGGCTGCGTTGTCGGCGTACCCGTGGCGGGTGCGGGCTGGCCTTCGCACTGCGTCAGGGCCATCACCAATCCAATCGCACCCAGGGCCATCAGCGCGGCTAGCACCAGTATTCGAGTTCTCACGTTCATCGGGTCATCTCCTGTTGTCAGTCTGCAAGTGGCAGGTTCGCAGGTCTGCACATTTCAAGTTTGGGCGTCACCGGCACGCCCACGTGTTGCTGATCCACCTGGGCTCATCCCACACGGGAATCTGTGAAGCTCCTGCAGGAGCAACACCCAGGCCCATCAAGAAATCGTTGGCGTCTGTGATGGGATTGCCAGAAGTACTTGTCAGCCTTGCACTAGCGGCGATAATACCACCAACGTGGGTGCCATGACCGTCGGTGTCTGATGGTACGCCCGACGAGGTTACCACTGGAATGAGGCGTCCCCGAAGATCGGGATATGCGGTGTTGTTGTCACCGGTATCATAGCCGGTATCTATCAATCCGACGCGGAAGTTACCCCCAAAATATGTACCACTTGAGGCTGTGTTTATTGTGAAGCGCTGGTCAAAGAACTGGATGAGTTCCTGGGCTTCGAGCGCTACGATAAATCCACGGGTGAACAGGCTATCTTTGTCAATGGTCTCCTAGACGCAAGCAGCATGGCTCACGCGCCCTTCCACGGTAGCGGAACAGTCAACATGGGACGGGCGTTAAGCAGCAACTACTTCAACGGCCTGCTGGATGAGGTCATGATCTATGATAGCGCCCTCTCCCACGCAGAAATCTTGGGGATAATGAACCTTCCGCTTCCCGGCCTTTCCTGGCGCGCCGTTCACACGCTGCCGCCAGAGCCGAACGGGACCTTCACCGTCCAGATGGCGGCGCAAGACCGGTTGGGTAACGCCATCACGACCACCGCCGGCCCGCTCCGCGTGGATGGCACAGCCCCGTTCGCCGATGTCACCTTCACGAGCACCCACGTTCTCAGCGGCGTCGGCGCCGACCGCCCGGTCATCACGGGCACGGTCAGCGAGACGCCCCGTCCGGCCAACCCCGTGTTGCACTTGCACATGGAAGAAGCCGCCGGCGCGGCGCATTTATACGACGGCTCGCGCAACCGCTTCGTCGTCACCTGCCTGGCGGGTCATTGTCCCACTGCGGGCCATCCCGGCTATGCGGGCAGCGCCGCGCAGTTCGATGGCGTGAGTAACACCCTCCAGATCGATCTGGTCACCCAGACCGCCGACGAGGTATCCTTGGCCGCCTGGGTCAAGTGGGCCGGCCCCAATGGCGGCGACCAGGTGATCATCAACAATGGCGAAAGCGACGCCAACGGCTACAGCCTGAGATTGGACGTGACCGGCCAATTGCAAATCGCAAACGGCGGCGTGGGGATCGTCCAATCCAGCCAGCAACTGACCGAGGATGTCTGGCAGCACGTCGCGGCGGTGCGCGAGGCCGGCGTGTGGAAGCTCTACCTGGACGGCGTCTCGATAGCCGTCAGCGGTAATCCGGCGCCCAACGCCCCGGCGGGCCAGACAACCCTCGGCAGCGACAGCGCCGGCGGGCGGAATTTCAACGGCGACCTTGATGAGGTGCTGCTCTACGACCGCGCCCTCACCGCCGACCAGATCCATGCCCTCGCGCATCCCATCAGCAGCGGCGTGAGCGCGGTCGAGATCGGCTTCCTGCACGCTCAAGACCGGGACGCGCCCGACGCCCTCGCCTGGCACGCCGTGGAGCTGGCGCAGCTCGACGCGGCGTTCTCGATGTGGCGCTACACGCTCCCTGAGGGGCTGGAAGGCCCGTACCAGATCGCCCTGCGCGCGACCGACGGGTTAGGCAACACGCGCGCGCTCCTCAACGTCTGGGAGGGCGAAATCGACACCCAGGCCCCGCGCATCACCTTCACTGAGAGCGAATTGCTCCCCGGATATCGATTAGTGACGTGCCAAGTCGAGGATTACAACCTGGTCGAGACGGACTTCGACTGCCCCATCGCGCCGGCCAATTGGCTGCGCACGGAGGAGCAGGCCGCCTGGTATACGGCCATCTATACCAACACCACGCCAAAATCGATCCAGATCGCGTCCACCGCGCTCATCACCGCGACGCCGGGCGCGCTCACCGCGTGCGATCTCTTCGATAACTGCGCCGCAATCCCCGCCGCGTCCTTCCCGCCCCCAACCCGCACCAACTTGATCCTGGCGCCCCTGGCCGGCAGCGTCTCGACCGTTATCGCGCCGCTGACCGTGACCGGCTACCTCAAATCGCCGGACTACGCGCAAGCCCTCACCGTGACAGTCAACGGCGTCCCAATC
>DSAR01000456.1 GCA_011046405.1 Chloroflexota bacterium
AGCGGGCCGGGCTGCGTATGAAGCAGGCGCTCGCGGTGCAGTTCCGCGACGGCGAGATCACCGCCACGGTGGGAGAGATCGCGGACTGAGAGCGTCAAATGCGAGGGCCACTATACTAGCGTAGTCAAAGGTGGTATACTAAGGATAACCCTGGAGAAGCGAGGCAGAGATGATTACGCTGAATATGGAAGATCAACAACTCAAAGATATACTCAAGCAAGCATTGAGGGAGGCGCGCCCCATGAAACTCTGGCACAGTATCTCGATAGGACTGCTCTTGATCACGTTATGTCTGACCGGCCAGCTGGCCTCGTCCCCGCAAGGAAGCGAGGCGCGCGCCACGGCGACGCTCACCCCGCAGGCGTACCTTCCCATCGTCACCGCGACGGGCGCGCTACCCTCCGGCGAGGTGATTGACCCCGCTAATATCGTCTACGTGGGCGCGTTCCGGCTGCCGGATGACGGCGAGCGCCCCCGCACCTTCGAGTATGGCGGCAATGCGATGACCTTCAATCCCGACAATAATACCCTTTTCATCATGGGACATGATCGCATCGCTTATGGTGATGTACCCGATGGCAATCAAGTCGCAGAGGTCAGCATCCCCACCCCGGTCAACTCCCGCAATGTGGAAGATTTGCCCGTGGCCGAATTCGTGCAGCCGTTTCATAATCCCACTGCCGGCTACTTCACCAACATGGAGGAGATCCCCCGCGTCGGGATGGCCTATCTCAACCACCCAGACACCGGGCCGAAAATCCATCTGGGATGGGGCCAACACATGCCGCCTGATAGCGATGAACCGACACACGGTTGGTTCAACCCGGACCTGGGCAACGCCGATTTCCAAGGGGTGTGGCACATCGGCCAACAGGATTGCAATAGCGTCAACGGCTATCTGTTCACCATTCCGACAGCCTGGGCCGATGTTCATGTGCAAGGGCGGATGCTCGCCACCGGGCGTTATCGCGATGGCGGTTGGTCGGGGATGGGGCCAGCGCTCTTTGCCTACCGTCCCTGGCAAGCAGATGGGTCGCCGCCGCCAACAGGCACACGCCTGAGCGAAACCCCCTTGCTGTTGTACGCTAATTCGGAGGAGACGGATACCTTCGAGCGCGCGTTACACGACTATCAACATCCCGACGAGTGGGAAGGCGGCGCCTGGCTCACCACCCCCGGAGGCAACACGGCCCTGCTCTTCGCCGGGACCAAAAGCACCGGCACTAAATACTGGTACGGCTGGGTCAATCCCGCTGGAGCCGAACTACCCTGCGTTGAAGCGGCGCTGATCGGACAATTCACCCTCTGCCGGCTTGCTGATGGAACGCCTTGCCCGCCCGAAGATCTTGAAGAATGTGCCGGGCATAACGACTATCGCGGTTGGTGGAGCACCCGCTTCGACGCGCAGTTCATCCTCTACAACCCCGCCGACCTGGCGCGCGTCGCTGCCGGGGAGCTTGAATCGTGGGAGCCACAACCCTACGCGACCCTTGATATTGATACCCACCTGTACCTTAACCCGCCGGAATGGGAGCAGGACATGTTGGGGCGAGGCGATCAGCGCCGGCAACGTATCGGTGACGTGGCCTTCGATCCAAGTACCGGGCATCTCTATGTGCTGGAGCTCTACGCCGACGGAGCCAAACCCATCGTGCATGTGTGGGCTGTGGAGGATTAGCCAATGACCCAGAAATGGAGTGAGCACACCTTCATCCTGCCGGAGACCACCCACGGGCAGTTTTACCTGATAGATGACGAATCCGCCCCCGACACATCCAATATCTGGAACGATGAGGCGTTCCGGACCCGGCTGGCTATCACCGATGGCTGCGTAGCCATTAGCACCCTGCAATACATCGCAGAGATCGAGGTCGCGCTGGTGGTGGGGCGCTCCTGCACGGAGGCAGATCTGGCAGGTTGGGATCACGTCGCCGCGTGCAGCCTGGAGGTGCGCTCAAGCCGGCTGCGAATCGAACCCTGCCTCCCCATGTCCGACGAAGAAATCCACATGCTCCCCCTCGAACCGGGCTGCTATCGCCTGTGTGTCCTCTGCGAATGGTTCGATATCATGGACATAGACGAGTTCGACCCCAAACGCGAGCGGTACAAGGTCTTCCTCTGGCGCGCTGATTATCAGCCTGTCGAGCTCATCAAACATCAGGGGATGAGATAACCATTCTCCTCAACCACAAAGGACACTAAAGACTCCAAATAAGGGGACTTGGTGTCCTTTATGGTTTCTTGAGTGGCGTCAAAATTGACTCCGACGCGCTCTTATTATATAATGAATTTACACAGAACCACGCCAACGCCAGCGCGTTCTACTCCCACGTAGTTTTCCTGGCGATGCCAGGACTTCTACCAGCGTATTCCAGCGCACCCCGCCCTCTTCCAGGTAAAGATAAAGCCAGCTCAAGAAAGGAAGGGAAAAGATGAAGACTCGATGGTTTACCCAAACATTGCTCTCGACTCTGTTGCTGTTCACTCTACTCATGCCGGGCGCTCCGACTGTGGCGGTGCAGACGAATACCTCAGCGCCTCCACAAGACATCGCGCATGAGACCCCTGCCTTGTCTGGGGACGCGCACATAATGTCCAATGGGACCTGGTGGGAGTGTGAATATCCGCCGTTTGGCTATGACCTCAATGGAATCTGGGGCAGTAGCGACGGCGCGCTGTTCGCCGTAGGCGAACAGGGGACATTGTTACGTTACTTTGATGGGATGTGGAATGCAACACAAATGGGCGATGGCGCCCACTATGACGTATGGGGCTTCAGCGCCGCCGACGCTATCGCCGTGGGAGACTTGGGCGGCATCTATCGCTATGCCGATGGTGCATGGGCAGGAGATGGGACAAGCGTCATCACAGAAAACATCCAGCTCCGCAGCGTCTGGGGCAGCACCCCCAACGACATCTTTGCCGTAGGCGTCCAGTACGGTGGGGGATCGCGTATCTATCATTATGATGGCGTTCAATGGAACAAGGTCTTTGACGCCTGGCCCATGATGAGCGTATGGGGCAACGCTCCGAATGACGTTTTCGTTGTGGGGAGCGGCATCTTACACTACGACGGCATCCAATGGGTCGAAAACTACGACATCCCCTTCCAACTTTACGACGTGTGGGGCAGCAGCCCAACCGATGTCTTTGCTGTAGGTGAAAACGGCGGTATTCTACACTATGATGGCGCAACCTGGAGCCGGATGGATAGCGGCACGACCGGCCACCTCAGAGGGATCCACGGCGACAGCGCGACCAACATCTATGCCGTGGGC
>DSAR01000476.1 GCA_011046405.1 Chloroflexota bacterium
CAATAGAGAAATCCCCCACAGTATCCAGCCGATTCCCCCCGGTCTCTGGAACAATACCCACAACGGGTCAGCGTCTCGGACCAGCAGCGACGGATAGATGCCGCCCAGAACGATCAATGCCGCCGGTATCCCCATCCCCAAAGCACGTCCTATGATGGGTACTGGCATCCGCTGAAAGACTGCCGCTAACCAAGAGAAAAGCACCGAATCCGGCGCATCCTCATCAGGTTCTGTATCTTCCTCTGTATCTTTTGAAGAGACCTCTTCCGCAGGCCCAACGGGCGCCTCTGAAACAGCGGCTGGCGCACCGGCGGACGTCCATATCCAGCGGGCAAGCGCCGGTGTGAAGAACAGACTGCCGAAGAAAGCGCTCCACAGTTTCACTGCCCCAATCTCCAGTTCGCCACCAATGAGCCGATCAGCCAAGACTGACGTCGTCACAAATCCCAGCGTAAACGGGAGGCCAATCAACGTCAATCCACTGATAAACGACGGAACGGACCACCAAGGCGACTTGCCCCGGTGGCTTTGCCCCAACAAAAGCACCGTTATCCCCAGCATCCAAGAGACAGCGCCGGCAACAGCGATCATTCCACCATTTTGGTCCACCAGGCACGACGCCAATAAAATCGCCCCATTGACTGTCAATCCTACCCACGACAAAATGTTCCGAGTCGACTTACACGTCCAGGCCAACCACCCCCCCACGGCAATGTTAAGCGCAGCCAACGTCTGCACCCACTCAGGCAAGATAACGCCGCTAATCGTCATCAATCGTATCCACAGCCCCCATCCCAAAACGGGTCCCAGAAAGAGTGGCGCCGCCAGAGGGGAATCAAAGGTCATTTCACCCGGCGCCGCCAGGTGAAACGGAAACATCCACAACCGGATCATACCGGCCAACGTCCACAACGTCGTCTGCGCGATGGTGGGATTCATCAAAGTCCACAACCCGCTGTCTGGGGCACGATCAGATATCAGCGTCCCGATCCACAGCAATAGCGTCGCCAAATAGCCAAAGACCAAACTCTTGATCGCCCAGCGCGCAGACCCGATAGCTACGATGTAGCTCAGTGCCTGGAGGAGGTCGTAGAGGGCCCAGGCAACGAGCATGGTCAAGACGTTGGCGGACCACAGGGCCATCAAACCGGCTGGAAGTAACAGCTGGATCATGGCCAAGAATCGAGGACGGCTCTTCTCGACCCGGTCGAGAGTAACGAGGATGGCGCAACAGTTAACCAGTGCTAGAATGATTCCCAAAGGCTGGAGTATCGGATCGACACGCAGAAGCAAGCCCGTACCAAACAGGAGAGAGGGTTGCCACACCGACAACGTAGCCGTCGACGGCTCAATCCAACCCAACAGCACGACCAAAAGAGCCGAGCTCCCGGCCGTCATCAAGGCGATGTAACGAATATAAGGGCGCATGCGAGGTATCTTGGATAGGCCAAGAACCCCAAATGCGCCCAGCAGCGACGATGTAAGTGTAAGTACAAAAAAAGACATAATACAATCCGCAGGCCGGAGGTCAAATCACACAGGGAATCATTTTATCACACAAGCGCCCAGGTCGCAAACACCTTCAGTTCGAGCGTTTGTGGCACATACAAGCTATCCTGAGAAAAAGGCTGAAGCCCCGAGCGTGTGCTCGGGGCCTCAGCCTCAACTCCCACATTCAACTTTCTGAAAAGTGAATACCGAGGGAAAAACGCATCCGATGTTAGATACCGCTGAGAAAATCCCTCAATCGACGGGAATGAGACGGATGGCGAAGGCGACTGAGCGCCTGGGCCTCTATCTGCCGAATGCGCTCCCGGGTAACACCCAACTTCTTGCCAACCTCTTCCAGGGTATACGTCTCGCCATCCACCAAACCATAGCGCATCTGGAGAATACGAACCTCTCGGGGTGGAAGATCCTGCAAAATATCCCGGAATAGGTCCTTGAGCATCGAAGCGGTCACCTCGTCACTTGGCGCCACGCTTTCATCGTCCTCGATGAAGTCGCCCAGTTCATTATCACCGCTGTCATCGGTGGGCATTTCGAGCGAAAGGGGACGTCGTGCAACCTTCAACATCTCCTCCGCCTTACGGGTAGGAATTTCCATCTCCAGGGCCAACTCTTCTGGATTTGGTTCACGGCCCAGCTTCTGGGTCAACCGATGAGACGCCCTGAGCAACTTATTGATTTGATCGCCCATATGGACCGGCACTCGAATCGTACGGCTCTGGTCGGCGATAGCCCGTGTGACGGCCTGTCGGATCCACCACGTGGCATAGGTGGAGAACTTATGCCCCCGGGTATAGTCGAACTTGTTGGCCGCCCGTATCAGCCCGATATTCCCCTCTTGAATCAGGTCCAGGAACGGCACGCCCCGCCCAATGTACTTCTTGGCTACGCTGATGACTAAGCGAGAATTGGCGCGAATCAGATGTTCCTTTGCCGCCATACCATCTCGGACGATCCGCTGTAATTCGGCTCGATGGTCTGGATCCAGACCATTCTTGTTCAACGCTTCTTGAGCCATAAGACCCGCTTCCATACGCTTGGCCAGCATCACTTCCTGCTCGGCGATCAATAGCGGGACCCGCCCAATTTCTTTGAGATAGAGACCTATCGTGTCATCTATCGTGACCGTATCGTAATATGCGTCCTGGTCGGTGATTTCATCGTTGATATCCAATAGATTGTCGTCTTCTTCCTCTTCGTCACCATCGTCAGACACACATATCTCGACCCCAGACTCCATTAACGTGGCCAAAATATCTTCCAGATCATCGAGATTCTCTTCTGCCTTGGGAAAAGCGGATTGAATGTCCTCATAGGTAACGTAGCCCTGCTCGGTCGCTTTGGCCAGCAGATATTCTTCCCCATCCAGCCCATCCAGGCCTTCCAATTCTTCTTTCTCTTCGTTAGTATATACCTTCATATTCGCACCCAGTGATTCAAAGAGCACACTGCCTGATTTGCGATCAAGCACTGTGCTCCACGTGACCAATCAATAATAGCGCTCAACACGACCACCCGATACTATACCACATTTAAGCCCCTCTTGTCAACCCCCCAAATTACCTATTTGACATATTACCATTGTCACAATAAGAATAAAACAATAATAGTTACGCACTTGATCGTTAAGAAAAGGTTTTAGACGCAGAAAAACGCGGATAAACGCTGATTTTTGAGTCTTTATCTGCGGAAGTCTGCATCCGCTCCGCAGGAGCGTCATCTGCGTCCCACTTCTTTCAACTGCGTAAG
>DSAR01000154.1 GCA_011046405.1 Chloroflexota bacterium
CGAAGAGCGTTGAGAATAGCATTCTGCTCTTCTATGGGTAGTCTTGTCCTAATCACATTAGCAAATCTGTTGATATCCACGTGTGCCTTAAGTTCAGAACGAACAGTACGCAGCGTGTTCATATCACCGATTGCGGCGGCTTCTCTTACAATCCTGGCGAGCCTAACCAAATCATCGTCTCTGCCACTCCTGGCGCACGCGCGAATCTCTTCAGTCTGGTCATCCGAAGTCATCCCGAACAGTTTTTTTAGAAACTCCATACTCTCCTCCTTCTTTAGATTCATCTGTCTAACGCCACGCATAAGCCGCCGCGTCAGAGGCGCGGTCGGTCTTGATGCAAACTTGAGCGGCCCTTGTGCTCAGTGGCGCAAGACCAGCGGCAGGTAGATGCGCTGAGCCGCGGATAATGTCGTGAACCGGTAGACCCCGGCATTGATCAGCTGCTCAGGGCCACTGGCCAGGCCCATAGCCTGCGAACCGCCGCCGACCAATTCCCCGCCAGCCGTGCCTACATATAGAATCTGCCGGCCGTCAACCGTCGTCCCGGCAATAGACCAGATATGCAGATGCCCCAAAGCCCCAGCACCGCGCTGCCAGGTTCGCGCCCCATCTATGGAGCGGAACAAACCCGCTCCGGTGCTCGCATACAGCGTCAGGGGGTCGCCCTCCAGGAACACCAGCCCGCTCGCAGGACTATCGCCAGGACAGGCGGTATCACTCCATGTGACGCCCTGATCCTCCGAAACACTGCATCCATCGAAAATGCGATAGGGCGGCCTCGGCTCAACAGCAATGACATTGCCCGTCGGTGGGGAGCCGGCTGCACTCTCGTGCCAGGTCTGCCCGCCGTCGGTACTTCTCAGGAAGGTGCCTTCATAGATGACCACCCCATGCTCACCTCCCGATGTAATCGCATAGATCACATTCTCATCACCCGGATCAAAGCCAAACCCTGTGGGAGGCCCGTCAGGCAGATAAGCGATCAAGGTCCAATCTTCACCATCGGCACTTGTATAAATCCCGCCACCGCCATCATAGTTCCAGTTGGGAAAGAGGCGATCATAGTATCCCACACCCAACACCCACAAGCCAGGCCGGGCAATCATTGCCATGGACACAGCGAAATAATCTTCGCTCCCCATACCAAGGGGCAGTGTGATGGGAATATGTGTGTCGAAATGCCAACCATCCTCGGCGATATTCAGCACGCCATTGGCAGTATTCACTACCCGGTTTGGGTTGACCGGATCAACTACGATAACACCAGCTGAGGCTGGGAGCAACTTCTCCCACGCATTTCCGCCGTTCAAAGACCCAAATATGATGTCAGAACCTACCCCATAAACAACAGCCGGATCATGCGGGCTAACCGCCATCTGCTGAGCGATAATGCCGGTCAATCCCTCATTGACCAGTTGCCATGTTGCGCCGCCATCGTTGGTTTTAGAAATACCTTCGTGAGTACCGCCATAGATCGTCTCTGGATGTGCTGGATTCAGTGCAATGGCATTCACCTGGCCTAGGCCTGCTTCATCATGGCCTAGACGCAACCAAGTTTGCCCACCATCATTTGATCGTAACAAACCATCCGTGTCAGCCGCTATCCAGATTTGCTGGGTATTCACATCAGGCGCATTCGCAAAGATGATATTCCAGACAGCCGGGCTGGGCAGTTGTGGCGAGGTATACATCGAAACCCATTCACTACCATCATGCCTGTACAAGCCGCCAGGCAGACTCGAATTACGTCCCCCACAGGTAGCCCAGACCTCGCGGGTAACCGGATTGACCTGCAACTCGTTGAAATCATCCGTTGGCGGCTGCCCTAGCGATGACCAGGTCTCGCCGCCGTCCTCACTCTTGAGTACCAGACCGCCGAAAAGGCCTGCATACATGATATCGGGATCATGAGGATCGAAGGCGACCTTTGATACTGGTGTGGTGTCATCCAACAGGCCTGCTTCTTCCAACTGAACCCAAGACTGATTTATCTCGTCAAAGCGAAGCAACCCGCAGCCTGAGGGGCAGGGTATATCAGTATCGTAATGCGCAACAAACAGTGTGCCGTCACCGGGCTTGACGAAGGCATAGAAACTAGGATCATTGCCGAGAATCGGCGGCATGGCTGTCCAAGTGTCACCGCCGTCTTCTGAGCGATAAAGATTTCGATCATGATGCGTTGCTCTGGCAATATAAAGCCGGTCAGGGTTCGTTGGGTCAACTTCAACGCGGTCACTATGACCGGTCAAGAAAAGCCATTCCCAGCTTTCCCCACCATTCCGGCTGCGAAATAGCCCAACATTATTGACAATAGCATACACGATTTCACCCTGCCCGTCACCCAAGGCCAGAAATTCAACGACACCGCCATACGGCCCGCCGGTGGTCCAGGTGTTGATGCCCTGGGTGACGGTGAAGACGTTGACCAGGCTGGCCGGCGCGCCGCCGGGGCTGGGATTGGTTACCTCCAGATCGTAGGAACCCACGTCCATACCCCAGGGCACCACCGCGCTCAACTGCGTCGCGCTCACCCAGGTCACAGCCTGCAGCGGTATCGCCCCCAGGGTCACCGTCGGCGTCGGCGCAAAGTCCGTCCCCACGATGACGACCGGACTGTCCAGGTCGTTGGGCGCCGTTGTCGGCTCGATCCCGGTCACGGTCGGCGTGGGGCTGTACAGCGTGAACGCATCCGGCAGCACGGCCTGCGGTTCTCCCGGCCCTGGATTGCGCACGGTGAGGTCGTATATCCCCGGCAAGAGCGCGCTGGGCACGGTCGCCGTGAGCGTGGTCGAGCTCACGTAGCCTACCGCGCAAGCGTACTCTCCCAGGGCCACCGTCGGCGTCGCCACAAAGCCCGTGCCCGTGATCATCAGCACCGGGGCCTGGCCGTAGGTACCGCTCACCGGACTGAGGCCCTGCAACACCGGGGCGGGATACTGCACGGTCAGCCCCTCCGCCAGAGAGCCGCTCTGCCCATCCGGGTTCACCACCGTCACCGTGTACACGCCGACCGGAAACGCCAGCGGCGCCGTTATGGTCAAGGTCGTTGTATTGATCCACCCGGCGTCACCCAAAGGCGTGCCGCCCAGATAGACCGTGGGTGGGGTGATGACCGCTGTCCCCGACAGAACCGCGGCAAAGCCAGCGCCAGAGATGGTGATTACCCGGTCAGCGTCATTGGTGATGGTGGGGGGCTCAACCCCGGCCACCGTCGGAGCACCGTCGAGCGAGGCCGCCAAACCACGGAGTAGGAG
>DSAR01000458.1 GCA_011046405.1 Chloroflexota bacterium
GAGCAATTCCCGGATTTGTTTGATTGGCTACTCGATCAAATGGGAGCTTTGCCTCTCCCACGCCAATCTCGACCGCGCACTATCCGTGATCCTTTAGCTGTCGATGCTGTCGCGGCTTAAGTTCAATACCCGTGAATGAGTGTACACTCATCCAAATGAGCGTGTACTCATACCTTTTGCGACGAAATGCAGCGTTTTCTAGAGCGAAATTTAGCTATTTTAGCCGAAACAGATCTCAAAATCGCGTCTAAATTGACGTTTGCGGTACAGTCTACATCAAAATACTACTGCATAGACGGTGAGTGGGTACTCATATAACTGAGCGATCACTCATTCACGGGTATTGGGCTTAAGTTGATACCCCCACAGGGGATGAAGCGTATGGGTTCCAGTTCAAGTATCCGCCGGATTGGACGTACCAGGAGATGGCGGCTAAAGGGTCGGGCGTGCCCGACGATTGGCCGTTGGAGCGGATGGTGATCTTCTTCCCCCAGGGGTGGGGCGAGTGCTTCGAGCGAAGCGGCCCGCCCGACCCTGATGCGCCGCCAGCTATCCCGGCGATCAATCTGGAAGTCTACTTGGGGTCGGAAGCGCAATACCGGCGGGTGTACGTCGAGCCGGACGTCAGCGAGCAGGTGGATGTCAACGGTACCCCGGCAATCCGCGAGGAGGAGATCATCAGCGAGCAGATGCGTCTGCTGCGCTACGTGTTCCAGCCGGTCGACAATGACCGGTTACGCGTTGTCTTGACCGATAATTACAGTGGCTTCACCGAGCGAGCGAGCGAGCGAGCGAGAATGAGGAGGTTGTGACCCGCATTCAGCAGATAGTGGCAACGTTCGAGTTCGTAGAGTGATAGAGTCTGACCGGTTAGCAGCAAGTGTAGAAATCCTGTGTGCGGCCATTTGCCATTGTCAAATTACGTGTTATAATCTTTGTTTGCTTACCTATTCTCGTATTTTATTGATAGTTGCCTGTTTTTTGAGGTGGGGGATGTCCCAGGTATCCTCAGGGACATTATGATCGTTTGTGTGCTGGTTCTCTCTGCAGGGAGGAGAGAAGAAGAAAGGATTAGGTGCTAATGGTTAGTTTGGGGAACAAGTCGTATGCGCGTATTACCAGTGCGAAGAAACTGCCGCGTCTGATTGAGGTTCAGATCGAGTCTTTCCGTTGGTTGCAGGAAGAGGGACTGACGCAACTTTTCGATGAGATCTCACCGATTGAGAGTTTCAATGCTAACCTCAAACTATATTTTCCCGGTTCCAAAGCGAGAGAGGCGCAATTTGATCTTTCCTATCGTTTTGGTGAGCCCAAGTATACTGAAGAAGAATGTCTTAACCGTGACATCACATTTGCTGCGCCATTGCACGTCAACGTCGTGCTCGATAATCGTGAGACGGGAGAGATCATCGAGTCGGAGATTTTTCTCGGCGATTTTCCGTTGATGACGGACAATGGGACGTTCATTATCAACGGGACCGAGCGGGTCGTCGTCAGTCAGTTGATCCGATCTCCGGGCGTTTACTTTGACGTAGAAGAGGATCGCAGGACGGGTCGGCGTCTTTGTGCGTCCAAGGTGATTCCCGACCGGGGTGTCTGGATGGAATTCGAGACCCGCAAGTCGGATTACATCAACATCAAGTTTAATCGTAAGCGCAAGTTGCCGGTCACCATTTTTCTGCGAGCGTTGGCTGCTGTAGATGATATGACGGGAAGTGACGTATTGACGACCGGCAGCGATGAAGAGTTGCTGGCGCTTTTCCAAGACGCCGATACGAATCCCAATCATCAATATATTCTGACCACTATTCGCCAGGAACCGGATTGGAACCTGGAGGAAGGACACACGTTGGCCGAGGAGGCCTTGTTGGAATTTTATCGCCGTCTGCGTCCTGGCGATCCTTCCACTTTGGATAACGCCCGCGAGTATCTGGAGCAGCAGCTATTCGATCCACGACGATATAACTTGAAGCGGGTGGGGCGTTATAAACTGAACCAGCGTCTTGGATTGAATATGGAGCTAGAGCATCGTACGGTGAGCAAACGGGACCTGGTCGCGATTGTTGAGCGTATGATTCGCATCAACAATGGCGTTGTAGACGCCGACGACATTGACCATCTGGGCAATCGCCGGGTGAAGACGGTAGGCGAACTGATCCAGAACAAGATCCGCGTGGGTTTGCGGCGGATGGAACGGCTGGTCGTGGAGCGGATGTCCATTCGTGACTCTGAATCGTTGACGCCGGTTAATCTAATTAACATTCGGCCGGTGGTGGCGATCATTCGCCAGTTCTTTGGTTCCAGCCAGCTTTCGCAGTTCATGGAACAGACCAATCCGTTATCCGAGTTGACACACAAGCGAACGCTATCGGCTTTGGGGCCGGGCGGTCTGCGTCGCGAGCGGGCTGGCTTCGATGTGCGAGACGTGCACTACAGCCACTACGGTCGTATCTGTCCCATTGAGACGCCGGAAGGGCCGAACATTGGCCTGATCGGGCGTTTGGCCACCCACGCGCAAGTCAATTCCCTGGGCTTCATCGAGACGCCTTATCGTCGGGTGCTGCACGCCGTGGAACCGACGGCGGAGGCACTCACCGGGCAGATATTGCGGGAAGACGTGCTAAGCCCCGAGACCGGGGAGGTTGTAGCCGAGGCCGGGACGGAGATATCGGCCGAATTAGCCGTTGAAATCGCGGCGTTGGATCTGGTGGAAGAGGTGCTCATCGTGCCAGTGGTCAGCGATGAGATCGTCTATCTTTCGGCTGACAAGGAAGATCGTTACACCGTAGCTCAGGCCAACGCAGAACTAGATGAACAGGGACACTTCGTGCGTGATCGCGTCTCAGCCCGTCACGCCGAACGGTTCCTCTTGGCATCGCCGGAGAGAATTGAATTCATCGACGTGGCGCCGGGACAGGTCGTCGGGGTTTCGGCTTCTTTGGTCGCCTTCCTGGAGCATGACGACGCCAACCGGGCATTGATGGGCTCCAATATGCAACGACAGGCTGTCCCGCTCGTGAGTGCAGAGGCGCCGCTGGTATCGACTGGGATGGAGTGGCGGGCAGCGATGGACTCCGGACAGGTTGTGCAGGCCAAAGAGGATGGGCAAATTATTAGCGTCGTCGGCGATGAGATCATTGTGCGTCACGAGAATGGATTGCGTTCCTATCGCCTGAATAAGTATCAGCGTTCGAACCAGAGTACGTGCATCGATCATCGCCCCGTCGTTCGAA
>DSAR01000528.1 GCA_011046405.1 Chloroflexota bacterium
ACATACCAATATACCAACATACCAACATACCAATATACCAACATACCAACATACCCGCCTACCAGCTCAACGCCTCGACCATCGCCAGAATCTGGCCGGGAGACATGTTTCGCATCCTCGTCGCCTTGTTCGGGCAGGCGACTGCGCAAGCACCGCAACTCTGGCATAGCGCGGCATTGACCGTCGCCAACGCGCGCCAGGGATGAAGCTCACGAGCATCGTAGGGACAAACCTCCACACACCGCCCACATCCCGAACATAGCTTCTCATCCACGACAGCGACCGTAGGCGCCGCCGCCATTTCCTCTTGGGCAAAAAGCTGCAAGACCTTGGCCGTCGCGCCCGACGCCTGCGCCACGGTCTCGGGAATATCCTTGGGGAACTGGGCCGCGCCGGCCAGATAGACGCCGGCAGTGGGACTCTCCACCGGGCGCAACTTGGGATGCGCCTCGGCAAAGAAGCCGCTCTCGTCAACCGCCGCGTGCATCAAACGGGATAGGTCATCGCTGCCCGCGCTGGGCGTGGCAGCCATCGCCAACACCACCAGATCCGCCCCCATACGCATCGCCCGACCGCTCAACGTATCGGATCCCCACACTTCCAGACGCCCATCCTGCCCGATGATCTTGGAGACCTTTCCCCGGAGATAAACGACGCCGAATTCCTCCATCGCCTGCTGGACGAACTCATCATAACCCCGCCCCTGAGAGCGAATGTCGATGTAAAATACGTACGCTTGCCCCTCGGGGACCATCTCCCGGTAGGCGATGGCCTGCTTGGCCACGTACATACAGCAAATCTTCGAGCAATACGACCGGTGGCGTTCGGGGTCGCGGGAACCGGCGCACTGCACCCAGACGACTTCGCGCGGCGCCCGCCCGTCAGAAGGACGGACGATCTCACCGCGCCGCACCATCTCCTCGAACTGCAAGCTATCCACCACGTCGGGGAGCCGGCCGCCGCCATACTCCGGGAGATTGACCTTGGCGTATAACTCGAATCCTGTAGCCAACACGATAGCGCCCACGTCATAACGGGTCGATTGCTCGCCATCACCCTCACCCGCCACACGTCTCGTCACATCCGCCGTGAAATTGCCCACGTATCCCTCCAGGCCCGTCACCTCCGCCTGGGTCAGCAGGTCGATCAACGGATGTTCGGTCACAACGTCGATCCGTTCCTGGAGAAAAGCCCGATCCCCATCGAAGTTCAAATATAGGTCGGAAAGCTGGTCGACTCGCCCGCCCAAGTGCTCCGCTCGCTCGACCAAGACCACCGGATACCCGGCCTCGGCGATGGACAACGCCGCCGTCAGACCCGCGATCCCGCCGCCCACGACCAGCGCCCGTTTGACGATGGGCAACGACAGCGGTGACAGGGGCTCATCGTAACGCACCTTCTCCACGATAGACTGTATCGTCTCAATCGCCTTACGCGTTGCTTCCTCGGGAACGTTCTGATGAGGCCAGGAAACTTGTTCCCGGATATTGGCGATCTCCACTTGATAGGGGTTCAATCCAGCCGCGGCGGCCGCCTTGCGGAACGTCGTCTCGTGCATAGCCGGGGAACAGGCAGCGACGACGACGCCGTCCAGCGCGTGCGCCTCAATGGTGCGTTGGATCAGTTCTTGTCCGGGATCCGAGCACATATACTTGTAATCAGCGGCGAACACGACGCCGGGATAAGCCTGCAACGCCTCCACCACCCGTTCCACGTCCACTGTGCCGGCGATGTTGAGTCCACAATGACAGACAAAGACGCCAATACAGGCCATGCTACACCCTCTCCTTCACAAGCTGCCATTCTTCTTCACGTTCGCTACACGAATGAGAGAACAACTTGAGCACGTGACTGGCAGCGCCGCTGGCGTGGGCCACTGTCTCGGGGATGTCCATCGGGCCTACCCCCGTACCAGCCACAAAAATCCCCGGCCGCACCGTCTCCACCGGGCGCATGTTCGTGTCCCTGGGCAATAACCATCCCTGTGGATCCAGCGGCAACCCCAGCATCCCCGCCAGGATTGTCGTCTGAGGACGTGGGATGACGGCTGGCGCGACCACGACCATATCGGCGGCGATCTCCACCTTTTGCCCGCTGAGGGTGTCGGCTCCCCAGACCATCACTTTATCATCCTGGCGGAAGACCCGCGAGACTTTCCCGCGTAAGTAGACGACCCGCTCGTCCTCCATCGCGTGCTGGGTAAATTCGTCATATCGCTTGCCAGCCGCCCGAATGTCGATGTAGAAAATATAGGCCTGCCCGTCGTGGACTCTGTGACGGTAAAGCATCGCCTGCTTGGCCGTATACATACAACAGATTTTAGAGCAGTGGGGCATGTGCTTTTCCGGATCGCGGGAACCAGCGCACTGGATGAAAACGATCTCCCGGGGCGCGCGTCCGTCGGAGGGACGCAAAACCTTGCCGGCGGTCGGCCCGGAGGCGGAGAGTAAGCGCTCGAAGGCCAGCGCGTCGATCACGTCTGGCGTCTTCCCCCCGCCATATTCAGGCATGCGCGTCAGGGGATACAAATCGTAACCGGTCGCCACGATCACGGCGCCGACCTGCTCTTCGATGATGCTATCCTCCTGCTCGTAGTCGATAGCGCCCACCGGGCAAAACCGCTCGCAGGCCTTGCACTTCCCCCGCTGGAAAAAGATACAATGTTCCCGGTCGATCACGGGCTTGTTGGGCACCGCCTGGGGAGAAAGGGTATAAATCGCCTTTCGCTCCCCCACGTCCCGCTCGAACTCGGCGCTCACCCGGGTCGGGCACTTCTCCTGGCACAGGCCGCACCCGGTGCAAGCATCCCAATCCACGTAGGTCGCGTGGCGCCGGATACGCACCTGAAAATCGCCGATCTCCCCCTCGACACCGATCACCTCGGCATAGGTATACAGCGCGATCCGTTCGTGATGCCCCACCTCGACGGTACGCGGCGTCAAGATACACTGGGCGCAATCGAGCGTGGGAAAGGTTTCGGAAAGCTGAGCCATACGACCGCCAATAGAGGGCGCTCGCTCGACCAAAACGACGTCGTAACCGGCATTGGCCACGTCCAGAGCCGCCTGCATACCAGCAATCCCGGCCCCGATGATGAGCACACGCGAGGTAAACCCTTGCCCCATTTTAGACCCCGTCTCCAATCACCCTTTCACTCCGAACCCCTGTCAAACCATAATGGGAGGTATCCCCAGGCGTCTAATCCCCAGAGC
>DSAR01000187.1 GCA_011046405.1 Chloroflexota bacterium
GTCGAAGTCGGCTCGACCGCCGGCGTCTCCGTCGCGTCATCCACGACAATCGAAACGTCTTCACCGCCACAACCCACAGCTAACATACCCAACAGCACAACAAGCAAAATAAGCGCGTACTTGCGCATCGTAACCTCCTAACCTGAACAAAGCCGGAACCAATAAAGGGCGCCGATGGCACATTCTTGCTCGCTGTGCAAGAATCTCATCGGTTAGGCCCTAACCTGGACGAGCCAGAACCAATAAAGGATGCCAACGGCAAATTCTTGCTCGCTGTGCAAGGATTCTATTGGTTAGGCCCTTATTTTAATCTTATCGTACTGGAGTTTTCCACTTAAGAATTCGGAAGTCTTCCGTCGAGTATCTCAGAGGCAAAGTGGATTGATCACGTCAAAATCGGCTGTTCAATGCGCCTTTTGAGACTTCCGAATTCTAATGACGATTGACTGGAAAACTCCAGTATCGTAGAACATATTTTACCACAAGGACGCCAACTCAGCTACTTGGCCCAAAGGCCGTTTGGCAAGCGTCAACTTATACAGTAAAATGGTGATGACGTATGATGGACAAATGACAAATGGCGAAAGGAGCGAGCGATGCACAAAATCAATCTCACGCTGCTCTTGATACTCGGACTGACCGTCGCCTGTACGAGCGCTGCGCCAACTGAAGCACCGGCGACAGTGATCACGTCACCGTCGCCGGCAGGCGAGGATATCAAATTTACAAAACAGAGGGAGGCAATGGTGATAGAGACAATCGAAGGGCGTGGTATCACCGACGAAGACGTTTTGCGCGCGATGCGTGAAGTGCCGCGCCACCTGTTCGTGCCTGAGGAACACCAACAGTCAGCCTATGGGGACTTTCCATTACCCATCGGCTACGGTCAAACCATCTCCCAACCCTACATCGTCGCACTGATGACCGAGTTACTCGAATTGAAACAAGGTGAAAAGGTCCTGGAAATTGGCACCGGTTCTGGCTATCAGGCTGCCATCCTGGCGGAAATCCCCGGCCTGGAGGTTTACACCATCGAGGTCATCCCCGACTTGGCCGAAAGCGCCCAGATGCGTCTGGAAAACCTGGGATACGATAACGTCCACGCCAAGCAGGGAGACGGCTACTATGGGTGGCCCGACCATGCCCCCTACGACGCCATCATCGTCACCGCCGCTCCCGATCATCTGCCGCCGCCCTTGACCGAACAATTGGCCGACGGCGGGCGTATGGTCATTCCCATCGGGCCTCCAGGGGGATACCAAACCCTGTGGAAGTTCACAAAATCCCCCGATGGTGAATTGCAAGCGCAGAATATGGGCGGCGTGGCCTTTGTCCCATTCACCGGCGAGGGCGCGGAGGAGAACCGGAGTCCAGGCGGCCACGAATGGCCCCTGCCATAAACAGCGCACCCACGTAACACGCTGCACCTATCCCCAGGACCAGGGTAAATCCTTGAGAAAGCGCCAGGAGTGTCGCCAGGATCGACGCCACAACCGAGATGGCGCCGTTGATGCCCCACGCCCACGCCACGAGACCGGGGGCCACCTGGCCGAGCAAAGTCATGCCTTTGGGAAAGGGTATCCCCATCAGGAGCGCTGGCGGCGCCAGCGCCGCCACAGCGAGAACAAATCGCCCGGCCAACGGAACGCCCAACGTCGCCTGGAAAAAGACGGGCAATTCCACCGCGTACCCACCAATCAGGATCGGCAGCAAGATCAAAACCCACCGCAAGGGCGCACGATGGGCCAAGAGACTCCCCACGCCCGAGAATAGCAGCACCGCGAACAGTACCGTCGCCATTGCGTAAGCCGGATGGCCCAGGAAAAGGATAAACTTCTGCAAAAGCGGGATCTCCACGAACATAAATCCCAAACCCAACAACGCAAAGTACCCCAACGTCGCTCCCAGGGGCCCCGAATCTCGCCGCATCCGCTGTCGTCCCACCGCCAGGGGTAACAAGATCAACACCCCGGCAGCGACGATAGCCAACGCCAGCAACGCCAACAGGACGAAATATCCCGCCCCACCAAAGGGTTGCCACGTGTGTCCGGCTATCGCCAGGACCTCCGCCGTCTGCCCCCACTTGAAAAAATGGCCGAAAAAGGGGCGCTCGTCGGTTGGGGGCTGCACATCGAAGGGATAGGCCTGATACCAGATGCGCCGATCCTCGGCCTCCAGCAGATCCACACAGGCGCGGTGGTAGGCTGCATCGGGCATGATATTGTAGCGATTGACCTCGTCAGATCGAAGGTCGGGAAGGTAGACCAGGTCGAAGAAGCGCTCGGATGCAAAATCTCGCACCGCGTCCAACTCATCCGCGGTGAAGGACCCTCTCCGCACCAGGATTAACATCTGCTGGTAACTGCGCAGGGCGAGCACGCTGTGGTGAGGATCGCCGCCCACACGCTCGACCGCCTCCACCGCCATAGCGAAAGCCCGGATCGACTCGGAGGGCGGCACCTGGAGCCAGCGGGAGACGACCAGGATCCCATCTTCGTCCAGACGTGACAGGTAATCGACGAAGGCCTGGGCGGTGTACCGATAGTTCTCCGCCAGGCTGTAAGCCCCGGAAGCGACCGGTCTTTGGGGTGTCGTCAACGAAAGTGTCACGACGTCGTAGCGAGCGCGGCTCCGACGCGCGTAGGCGCGCGCTTCTTCCATCATCACCGTCACGCGGGGGTCGTCGTAGAGCGCGCCCGCCCACGCCCCCTGCTCCTGCACCGCCTCGACGAGGAGGGGGTTCGCCTCCACCGCCGTGACCGTCTCGGCGCCTTCGGACAGGGCGACCAGGAGATCGAATCCGCCCCGGGGCTCCAGCACGAGCGCCCGCCCGCCGGCGCGCAGCCGGTATGGTAAGGCGGTCAGCAGACAGTCGGTGAACGGCAAGCGCTCGAAACCGGGCGTGACGTGCGTGATGGGAGTCAGATCGTCCCCATCGACGGTCAGCCCCTTCTGCGCCGGCGGCGACTGGGTGCAGCGAAACCCTCGCCCCGGCAGGCTTCGAATGCTCGATGACTGAACGACGTCTACCCGCGAAAAGCCGTTCCATCTCTGGAAGAGCAACGCCGCATCAGGATAGCGCAAAGCGTGACTGAGGCTCTTGTAGGGCGAGAGACGAATCTCGAAAAGCGAAGGGGTCTGGCATGCCCCGATCAGGAGCACGACGAGAACGACGAGAACGACGGAAACGAGAAGGACGCCGCCGTGAGA
>DSAR01000377.1 GCA_011046405.1 Chloroflexota bacterium
CAAAGTCGGCCTACGCCGACTATAAACTAACCTGCGAAGGCAGGTTTTGCAGTGCGTGATTTTTACGCGCTGTAGCCACGCGGTTTTAACCGCTGTGCGCTGTAATGTGCCATTGTCAAAGTAAATCGAAGTCTATAATCTCGCTCGTTTTTTGACCTGGAAACAGTGAGGCAATGCGCTTCCAATCCACCTGGCACCGTCCCCCAAGACAACGACCTCCTCTCTTTGTATTTCCTCGATCAGGCTTTGCAGCGCCAGCGCCAATCCTTGGTCGAGGAGCGGGGGGCGTTGGTTTCTGATCGATCGGCGCAATGTGTGGATCGTCTCGTCGAGAAGGTCAGCCAGCGTGGTATCGCCCTGGTCGCGGAATAGGCCTTGCTTGATGAAAAACAGTTGTTGCAGCACTTTGTCCAAAGTTCAATACATCGCATAGCCCGTTTTCGTGGCACAGCGCACGCGATTTGGAAATCTCAGCGTAACTACTCAGGGCAGCCCTTTGCTGTGCCGGAGAATGTGGGTTTGGGGTGTGTGGCGGGTCGCCACACACCCCAAACCCCGCCCATCCACTGCAAATGGGCAGCAGGCTGAGTAGTTACATCTCAGCTACAAAAGCAGCAAAATCAAGTTTAGGAGGAGCGTTCAATGGATGCAATCTGGCTATGGGGGATCGAACTGATCCGCCTCATTCAGGTGGTGCGTGGACCGGTGTTGGACGGCATATTCAAGGCGATCACCTTTCTGGGCGATCAGGAATTTCTCTTGATCCTTATGCCGTTGATCTTTTGGAACGTGAAATTTAGAACCGGCATTCGCTTTGCTGTGACCTTTCTGTTGGCTGTTTACGTCAACGTCCTTTTGAAGGAGATATTTGCGCATCCACGTCCTTTTGACCTGACTTCCGGCATCAACCTGATCGAAATCGAGGGATATGGACTCCCCAGTGGGCATGCTCAATCGGCGGTGATAGTGTGGGGCATGATTGCCTCGGAAGTTCGAGAGAAATGGGCCTGGGTGGGAGCAGTTGCCCTGATGGTGTTGATCGGGTTTTCGCGGATCTACCTGGGCGTTCATTTTCCCACCGACGTGTTGGGTGGGTGGTTGATTGGGGCATTTCTGTTGCTGCTTTACCTGCGCTTTTCTCCAGCAGCTGAGGCGTGGTTGCTCGAGCAACGTTGGCAAGTCCGGTTCGCGTTGATCATTGGGGTTTCGTCAGTGTTGTTACTGTTGCGAATTGTCCCAGACACGGTGTTGGCCTTGGCAACGTTAGCCGGCATTGGTCTAGGTGGCCTTTTGCTTGACCAGTTACGCATTCGTTTCACGGCGGATGGATCAATCTGGCAGAGAGCGGCCCGGTTTTTCTTGGGCATAGCCGGTTTGTTGATCTTATATGCTGGACTCAAGCAACTCTTTCCCGGCGAAGGGGAGTCCTTTTACCTGTTGATGCGCTTCGTGCGCTATCTGTTGATCGGGCTGTGGGTCAGCTGGATCGCGCCTTACTTCTTCGATCGCCTGCATCTCGCGACGGAGCAAGCTTGAGCGTTTTGGAAAGCGTTTCTGATGTATGGCTTTTAGAAACCCGTTCTCATTCCAAAAGGTGGACGCCGTCGGCCCGAGGGATGATTTCCAGTTCGCCCCGGTACGTCTCGATTTTTCCTTCCACCTTGACCTGGACACCGGCCTGGAGCCGCTCGTTGCCAGGGAGAGCCTCGTAGACCTCTTGCCAGAGAAGTAGCGTGATGGCGCCAGTGCCGTCGTCCAGCAGGAATTTGACGCCGGCCGAGAACGTCTCTCGCGGTCCCAGGACGCCGGTCAAGGTGCGTGTCTCCCCCACATCTTCGACCGTGACGTCCCCAATGGCCTGTGTGACCGGGGTGGGAACGTCGGATTTGGGAGCTGCGACGGCGACCTGGATGTCGGCGCCGCTAAGGGGGACGATCTCCAGGTCACCCCGGTATTGAGCGATCTCCCCCATCACCAGGACTTCGGCCCCTGGCGCCAGATCGTCGGGGGTGGGCGGGCTCTCGTAGACCGAATTCCACAGGAGCGCGGTGATCTGGCCTGAGCCGTCGTCCAGGATGAGCTTTTGACCGGCTGAGAACGGCGTCACCTGAACGATGACGCCACGCACGATGGCCGGTTGACCCACATCGTCGACCGTTAACTCACCGATAGGCTTTTCGATGGCCAAGGAGATCTCCTGGTCGAGCGGGACGATGTCTGCGACCGACGCCGGGACGATTTGGGGCATATTACGATAGAGCGAGACGACGCCCACGACCTCGGCCGCTTGTCCGGTGGTGATGATCAGTGTGGGCGATATGCCGCTGAGGGCGACGAGATCCCGGCTCACGGCGACGGGTATCGCGCCGCTCGCGTCGCGCAGCGTGATGAGCGTCAGGCCGTCGTAGGGGGCGTAGATCTCGCGCACCAGGCCACGCACCCGGACGCGCTGGTAGTGATCCCCGGGTGTGATGGCGCCAATGGGTACCGGTTGCATCACCGGCTCTCCGCGGGTGACTTGTAGTTGCTCTGGGACGTTCACGGTGATGGAGAGGAAATCCTCCCGAACCCGGAGCGTTCCGGCGACCTCGATCCGATCGCCGAGGGCGGGTATGCGTCCCTGCTCGATGATGGCCCGCGTCTCCGCCCGGTAGGCCGAGACGCGGATCTCTCCCGTGTCGTCCTGCAGCCAGAAGCTGAGATAGTCGCTCTCCGGATCGTAGGAAGGGGCGCGTATACAGCGCCCCGCCAACCGCACGTAGGCCATATTCATCGTCGCGCCAGCCTGCCCGATGGAGATCAAGGGCGCCTCTGCATTGATGGCGGCGAACCAGAGCGCGACCAGACCCGCGGTGGCGAGGAGGATGGCGGTGATTTTGATCGCCCGGATAGACGTTCGCCCGAGCAGGTGGGCGCCACAATCAGGACATACTTCGTGGGGGCCGGCGTACCGCCCGCAACTGGGACAATCGCTCATAGATGTGCTCCTCGTGTCATTCGTGATCCAGAGTGTCGGGTAATGAATGAATTTCAAATTACATTTTACGCCCTGGCTCACGTATTCTGAAACGCACCTGTATAATTTACGTATCATCTCAATAAACCGGGGTAAACTCGCTCGGGCCGGTCTCCTGACCGTGCCCGCTGTGGCTCGGTCGGGAGACCGGCCACAGCTCCCCAACTTATTGAGAAGATACTAATTTACCTCAA
>DSAR01000100.1 GCA_011046405.1 Chloroflexota bacterium
AAACCTGGTTTTCTTCGACTCCCATTTGATTTTTGAACAAGACCAGCCTCTCTCAACAGCTTACAATGGCTTTTCGGCGATCCTTTCGCACAAAGCCTTGGTCTTCACCCCGGGTTCAACCCCCAGTTCTCGCCGAAGCGTCTCTCGTACCTAGCCCGGAGGCCGGGGAACAGTTCGTCCAGGCGCCGGTAATAATAGACCCGCTGCCGGTCGCGCAACGTCATCCCAAAGCAGGGAATGACGTAGGACGCGCCGTGGGCGTGGGCCTGTTCCACGATCTGGATGACGTTCTCCTCGTTATCCTCGATGAAGGGCAGCACCGGCATCAAGGTGACGCCGGTCTGTATGCCCCGATTGGCCAGGGTGCGCATCGCGGCGAAGCGGGCTGCGGGGCGTGGGGCAAAGGGCTCGACCCTGGCGGCCAGAGCGTCGTCCGCCGTGGTCACGGTGAAGCTGACGCTGGCGTAAACCTCGTTGATTTTTGCCAGCGTGTCGACGACGCGGAGCACGCGGTCGCTCTTGGTGACGATGTGGACCGGAAATCTGAACTCGGCGATGATCTTCAGAATGCCTGGCGTCAGGTCGTAAGGTGAGGGGAGCGGCATAAAGGGATCGTTCATCGATCCCAAGCCAATGACGCCCTTCACTCGCTTGCGCGAAAGCTCATCACGCAGCAACTCCGGCGCGTTGACCTTGACGAGCACCTCTCCGTCGAAGTCTTCGATTTGATAGCACTCACTTCTGCTATCGCAATAAATACATCTATGAACACACCCTCTGTAGAGATTCATATTGTACTTGAGCCCAAACCACGTGTCGGGCTGCTTGACGTGCGCCAGCAGGGTCTTGGCCTGGATTTCTCGAACGTTCATATCCAAAGTGTACCCTCTCCCCCACCCAATGTCAAACATCGCCTGCGCCAAAGGGTCTGCCCTCGTCTCGATCCCTTGGCTCTCATCCAAGGAAGAGAACGTTGGGTAAGCAATAGCCATCAACGATGCGCTCCCCTCCGGTGGAGAGCAAGGCGGGGCAGCGATGGAAAGAAACAGCGGTGACAAGCCAATGGTAGAAACACCGCAACCTCACCGCCTGCCTGTGCCTCCTGTCTGCGTGCCTGTCTGCGTGCCTGTCTGCGTGCCCCGCACAGGCAAGCGGCAGACAGCGATCTATCCGGTTGGCTGCGGGTCACGGTGAGCGTGGGTGAGCAAGGCGGGGTGTGGAAACAGCGGTGGAAACATCGGTGATGATCCAAGGGTGGGCCATTGACGAGTTACACGACGCCGATGTCGAACTGCTCCCGGCCGGTCGCCATACCCCCCGTCGATCTTTGCTCTTTCCACTGTCCAACGACGATCACACGCCCAGTCTGTGGGGTTGCAATCGGCCTGATTGCCCGCCCGCTGGCGATCTATCTCCAACCGGGCCGCTTGGCGGACGAGTACTTGTAACCGCAGCGTCATTCGATCTCAAGAGGCCTGAAAGGGCCTCTTTTTTTGTGTCCATCTGCTCATTTATTCTGGCCTTTGGCTGTTTAAATTGGGTGTGTTTCAAATGCTTTGAGCGTTGTTTGTAGTGCGCGCGCTAGATAGCGGCTTCAGCGCGCTTTTACGGCGATAAATCGCCTACTACGAGCTTGGCCACAAATGAAATGAAACACACCCGTTTAAATAGCGTGGCCCGTGACACAATACATCAACCTGAAACTCTCAGAGGTGACTTGACACGCCTTTAAGCCACACCGATGCTGACCAACCGGTCAGCAAGTTCCGCTTCCCAACACCGGCTTATCGCAGGCCTCCGAGTGGCTCGCGGCAAGCAAGTTTGCTCGCCAGCCACCTCCCGAAACGGAGGAGCATCCGAAAGCTCGAAATCTATCATCCACCGACTTTCAAACTATGCCCTGGGTGTTAAACTGGGCCTTCCGGAGATCTTTGCACAGACGGTCCACAACGCTGATTTCGGCCTGGACTTCCGGTGTGGCAAGGAGTTCTTCCAGTGCATTCAGTTGATCCTGGGTGATACCAGAGATGGAGAGCTGAGGCTGGCGAACAAAACCGAGTTCTGAGAGTACAGAGTGAGCCTTGAGCACTGACAGTGAGACGGGGTTTTCGAACCAACGCACCGGGGAAAGACGTGTCGCCCACGTTCCATCTACAGTCTTGCGCGGGGCCGCCGCAATCTCTAATTCGCAACATACCTCATAGGTCGGCCCGGCTTGATAGCCAAAGACTGGATCGCCAATCTGAACCTGTCTGCGCAGCATCTTTTGTGCGTAAGCTCCCAACGACTGGGTCCAATCGACACCGCCCTCATCGAAGGCCTGTTGCCACTCAAAGATATCCGGATTAGCGACAAAAAGCCACGCAGCATACGTCACCTCGCTTTTCTTGGTGAGATCGCCGCCGCCGAGACGTTTGCTGACCATAAAATGACAAAAGATGTCCCATTCTCGAAGGGATTTCAACCCCAGCGGCCTGAGATGCTTTTGCAGTGCTTTCACCTTTTCCGCGTTTTCGAGATAGTTTTCGAGCCGGGCATCAACATTGTCGGGCTGCCCCAATTGTTCCGTACAGTAGCGGTAGGTCTTGATGACCTTGGAATTGATCACCGGGAATCGCTGATCGTCCAGACAAAACAGGATTGGGGAGACAAAGCCAGTGCCAAAGCCGTGACGGTACTCGCTTTCCAGGAACCGGTTCCAGGGGGCCATATCGCCCCGAACGATTCCATCGATGGCTTCGAAGAGTAGACGCGCGGTCGGGGGCCAGTCCTCGGGTTCTTTCCACCCCGCCCCTTCAAACCAACCGCGCACGTCTTTCCTGATGCAGGGCCAGGTACTGATGCGATAATCGTTCTTGCGGTGGAACTCGGAGTCTGCGTGAGGCAAAAGGCGACGCAGGACATCATCGGTGATGTCCTCACCAGCTCCGTGCTTGGCTCGAATCTCCTCAAAGACCTCTCGCACCTCTCTCGGCTCGGCCTCTGTGACAGCCAGGTGTTTCTGGCCTGCCGGTGTGCCCAGGTATTCCTCCCGATACCACTGAATTCGTTGTTCAAGTCCTTTCGACATCTGCTTTCCTCTCGTTCCCTACACCTGGCTGACCGTGAAATTATGATGATAATGATCCGACGACACCTGCCGCATCTGCCCGAACACCGCCGTCATATCCGCGTAGACGTCCGACGAGAGCC
>DSAR01000381.1 GCA_011046405.1 Chloroflexota bacterium
GTCGGGCTCAAGGGCAGCGACGGCGCGGCGATACAGCGGCGCGCGCGGGCTTTGGGTGCAGTGCCGCGCGCCCAGGAAAGGGCTCGCCAGGCGCTCGAACGGCTCGGGCCTGCCCGGGATGGCGTAGAGATAGAGATCGTCACCTGCCCGGGCGAGATGGGGGCGGACGCGGCCCGGGCAAGCGGGTTCGAGCCGAGCGTCATCGGCGTCGGTTCTATCACGCCCGGGGAGACGACGGCGGAGGATACCCGGCGCGCGGCCCGGGCAATGGTGCGCCGGGGCGTGGATCTCCTGCTCTTCGCCGGGGGGGACGGCACGGCGCGCGACATCTACGCGGCGGTGGGCGAGCGCGTGCCAGCGTTGGGCATCCCGGCGGGCGTGAAGATCCACTCGGCGGTCTACGCGGCCAACCCGGCCAGCGCGGGCGACCTGGCGGGCGCCTTCCTGGCGGGCCGGGTCTCCCGCCTGCGCGAGGCGGAGGTCATGGACATCGACGAGGAGGCGGTGCGACGCGGCGTCGTCTCCGCCCGGCTGTACGGCTACCTGCAGGTACCCTTCGAGCGCCGTATGCTCCAGGGGTTGAAGACGCCCACCCGCCCCGGCGAGCGGGCTGCCCAGCAGGCGATAGGGGCCGCCGTAGCGCGCAAGATGGCGACAGACGATTGCCTCTACGTCGTCGGGCCAGGGACGACGACGCGGGCCATCGCCGAGCGCTTGGGCGTGCAGAAGACGTTGCTTGGTGTGGACGTGTTCGCCAAGGATGCCCTCGTCGCCGCCGACGTGAACGAGTCGCAGTTGCTGGCGCTCCTGGAGGAAGGACGCCGGGCCAGGATCGTCGTCACGCCCATCGGCGGGCAGGGCTACATCTTCGGCCGGGGAAACCAGCAGATTAGCCCGCGTGTGATCCGGCGCATGGGCCCGGAACACATACTCGTCGTCGGCACGATCGACAAGATCCACGCGCTGGGCGGCCAGCCCCTATTGGTCGACACCGGCGACCGGTCGTTGGACCAGATCCTCATCGAGACTCTCAGAGGCTACGTCAAGGTCATCACCGGCTATCACGAGCAGATCGTCTACCGGGTGGCGTGCTAAAATGAAACCGGGTTCTTTGGGATTTCGCATGGTCGCGGTGAAAGATTAGCCACGAATTGCACGAATTAACACGAAAATCCCAAAGATTAGTGACAATTCGTGTAATTCGTGGCAAAAAATTGACCGCTTGCTAAGCTAACCAGGCGAACTACCAGAGAGCCTGAAACCGAAGAGACTGGCCCGCACGATCATCTACGAAAACCCGTGGGTCAACCTGTACGCTGACCGCTTTATTGCTCTACCTGACGGAGGGAATCAATGGGTGATCTAATAACAGGCAAGTGCGCGCTCATCACCGGGGGCGCTTCGGGTATCGGGCGGGCGACGGCGCTGCTGTTCGCCCGCGAGGGCGCGGCGGTCGCCGTGGCGGACCTGGACGAGGCGGGCGGGGAGGCGGTCGTGCAAGAAATCGTCGACGGCGGTGGGCGAGCCATATTCGTGCTCTGTAATGTAAGCCGGGCAGTAGACTGCCGGCGCGCCGTGCAACTGACGGTCGATGAACTGGGCGGCCTCGACATCCTCTTCAATAACGCCGGCATCATCCGGCGGACCGACGTGCTAAGCACCAGCGAGGAGACGTGGGACCAGGTGATGGCGGTCAACGTCAAGTCGATCTTCCTCATGAGCAAGTACGCGATTCCCGTGATGGAAAAAGCCGGCGGCGGGGCGATCGTTAACACCGGTTCCGGTTGGGGTCTGACCGGGGGGCGCAACGCCGTCTCCTACTGCGCTTCGAAGGGCGCGGTGGTGAACATGACGCGCGCGATGGCGCTCGATCACGGGGCGCAGAACATCCGCGTCAACTGCGTCTGCCCCGGCGATACCGACACCGGGATGCTGCGCAGCGAGGCCCGGCAACTCGGCGCATCGGCGGACGAATTCCTGGCCGAGGCGGCCGCTCGTCCCCTGCGACGCATCGGCCAGCCGGAGGACATCGCCCAGGCGGTGCTCTATCTCGCTAGCGACGCCTCCGCCTTCGTCACCGGCGCGACACTGGTGGTGGACGGGGGCGGCCTGGCGGGATGATGCTGGGCAGTACGTTTGTCTTCAGAGCCCCGGTCTCAGACTATAGACCGGGGCTTTTGTCCTGTCCAGGAACATTTCCGCCTGCCCAGGCGTCCTAGAAGTACGAGAGGATTAGCTCAAGGAGGAAAAAATGTACCGGATAAGACACCTATTGGCCGCCGTCATTCTCGCTGCGATGGCGTTCTTGAACCTCGTCCAGCCCGCCCTGGCCGACGGCATCATCATCCCCGAACCGCCCCCCTGGCCCGACCCGCCCCCGTTGCGCGAGACGTGGCTCCCCATCCGCTACCATCGCGTCACCGTGACCATCGAGAACCAGGTCGCCGTGACCCGGGTAGAGCAGGAGTTCCTCAACGAACACGATTGGGAGACTGAAGGCACCTACGTCTTCCCGCTGCCGGAGGGGGCGGCGATCTCCAAGTTTACGATGTGGGTCGATGGCGCGCCAGTCGAGGGCAAAATCCTGGAGGCGGATGAGGCCCGCGCCATCTACGAGGACATCGTCCGCAGTCGCCGCGACCCGGCCCTGCTGGAGTACGTCGGGCGGGACGCTGTCCAGGCCCGCATCTTCCCCATCCCGCCGGGCGGCTCGCGCAAGATCGAGCTGACGTACAGCCAGGTGCTGCCGCTCGAGAACGGCCTGGTGCGTTACGTCTACCCGCTGGATACCGAGAAGTTCTCCGCCCGCCCGCTGGAGGAAGTCAGCGTTCACGTCGACGTGCGCTCTCCCGACCCCATACACGCGCTCTATTCGCCCACCCACCAGGGCCGTATTTACGTCGAACGGGAAGGCGATCATCGGGCCCGCGTCGGTTACGAGGCACGCGACGTCCTGCCAGAGCAGGACTTCGAGCTGATCTACACCGTCAGCCAGGATGACGGGGCGGGCCATGTCCCGAACATGGTCCGCGTCAACCTGTTGACCTATCGCGAGTCGACGAATGAGGATGGCTTCTTCCTGCTCCTTGCCGCGCCCAGCGTCGAGGTGGATCAGACGCGGGTGATCCCCCGGGACGTGATCCTGGTGCTCGACACCTCCGGCTCGATGGATGGAGAGAAGA
>DSAR01000484.1 GCA_011046405.1 Chloroflexota bacterium
CGTCACGCTGGGCACCCGTCCCCACGTAGACCACGTCGAAACCCTCGTCCTCATTTAGGAGCGCTTCCGGCGGGCGCTCGACCGGGTGAGAAAGCTCGATCTTCACCCCCAACCCCAGGATACGATCGACGTCGGCCTGGACGACCGATGCCGGCAGCCGGAAGGCCGGCGCGATGGCTAATATGCCACCGGGCCGGTCCTTGGCCTCGTACATCGTCACGTCGACGCCGTTCAGCGCCAGGAAATAGGCGGCCGAGAGCCCGGCCGGCCCGCTGCCGATCACGGCCACACGACCGCGACCAGGCTTGGGCGAAAGTGCCACGGCGCCCCGCTCGGCGGCGAAACGCTTCAACGCCCGGATAGCGACCGGCTGGTCATAATTGTTGCGCGTGCACCGGGTCTGGCACAGGTGGGTGCAGACGTAACCGGTGACGTTGGGCAATGGATTTCGATACAGCACGACGCCCAGCGCCCGGTCGTACTCGCCGCGCGCGATCAGCCAGGCGTAGGCCGGCACGTCCTGGCAGACGGCGCACTGGTGCACACACGGGGCCTCGACGCAATCGAAAAGGGCCAAAGCCGACTCGACCTTGGGCAGGGCGTAGGGATGATAGGCCTTCTTGTAACGCGGCGCCTCCAACGCCTCCCGGGCTGCCCGTTCCAGGTTCGCCAGCCCGTCGCGGGCCAGTTCTGCCAGGCTCGCGACGGACCGCCGGCGCATCTCCCCCGCCAGCTGATCCAGGTACTGAAGGAAACGGGAGTAACCACCGGGTTTCAGGATGTCGGACACGGCGGTGACCGGCAGCGCGCCAGTCGACAGAATCTCCGCCACGTTCAGCGCGTCGGCCCCGGCGGAATAGGAGACGTTGATGTCGCCCGCGAATGCCTGGGCCAGTTTGTGGAACAGATTCATCGTGATGGGATAGAGCGCCCGTCCCGACATGTACATCTCGTCGCCGGGAAGCACGTCCCGGTGATTGGCCATCGCCAGGGTGTTGCTCAACTTGACGCCGAAGGTCAGCCCGCGCTCGGCGGCGGTCTCTTTGAGCGCCCGGATCAAGGCCACGGCCCGCCCGTACTGCAAATCGTGCGCGAACACGGCGTCGGGGATATGGATCCCGGTGAAACCCAGGCAACGGTGCAGGATGTCCATCACCGCCTCCCGGTCCAGGAGCGTGGGGTTCAACTTGACGAAGGTGTGCAACCCCCGTTCTTCCATCAGGTAGCGCCCAATGCGCTCGATCTCGTCGGGGGGGCAACCGTGCATCGTCGAAAGAGTCACGTTATCGGTCAACTGGGATGGCATCTCGACGTCGGCAAAGCGGGGGAATTTCTCCCGCAGCAGCGTTCGAATCTGGGCAATTTCTGCGGATGCGTCCCGCATGCGGTCCATAAAGCGCGTCATCGGCCCACTCTGCACGCCTGCCAGGTCGTAGCCGACGCTCATGTTGAAGATCGTCCCAAACGGCACGTCCTCGAAGCCCAGCGCCCGGCGCAGGATGTGGATCAGCGCCCAGGCCTTGACGTACTCCCACGCCGATTGGTCCAACTTGAGTTCCTGAGACCACTCGACGTTGTAACCCTCGTCCGCCATGTCGATGCACGGGCGGGGGATCTCCAACTCGTCCATGATCTGCACCGTCTTGAGCTCGATAAAGCGCGCGCCGGAGAGCCAGGCGCTGACGATGTTCTGGGCCAACTGGGTATGCGGCCCGGCCCCTGGCCCGATAGGGGTCGCCAAGTGTTGATCGAAAAGCCGGTCCGTCGTGTAAGGGGCATCTGCTTCTGGCGCGTAAAACAGCGAGCGATGGATGCCAAAGATGGACTGGTTTTGTTCCAATTCCGCCAGCATTGAGGCCAGCAGGTGTTCGAAAGGTTGAACGCGCATGACGTCAGACATGGGTCATCTCCGGGGGTTGGTAGGTTGGTAGATTGGTAGGTTGGTAGGTTGGTATATTGGTAAATTGGTATATTGGTATATTGGTAGATTGGTATATTGGTATATTGGGGGTTATGGGTGGCTGGCCAGGCCGCCGGCGATTTCCCCGCCATCGATCACGAAAGATTGCCCGGTGATGAAGCTGGCGTCGTCGGAGGCGAGGAAGGCAAAGAGGGCAGCGACGTCCTCGGGCCGGCCCAAGCGGTCCAGAGGCAATTTGCCGGCGAAGGCGCGGCGCATCTCCATCGTGTATTCCGCCTCCTGCATCGGCGTGAGGATGAAGCCGGGACAGACCGCGTTGACACGCACCGTCGGGGCCAGTTCCAGCGCCATTGAGCGGGTCAGTTCGATGACGCCGGCCTTGGAGGCGTTGTAGTCGGCGTAGTGATGGTAGCCCACCAGGCCGTTGGTCGAGCCCATGTTGACGATGACACCGCCCACCCCCGCCAGCATCCGCCGGGCCGCCTGCTGCGCCACGTAGAACACGCCGTTGAGGTTCACGTCCATCACCCGCCGCCAGTCCTGGGGCGAGATGTCCAGGAACCGGTGCCGGATGCTGATGCCGGCGTTATTGATCAGCACGTCCAACCCGTCGAGCGTTTCGTCCAGTTCCTCGAAGCCCCGGGCCACGTCGTCGGCGTCGGCAACGTCAGCCTGGATCCCACCCGCCAGCGCCGGGTATTTGCGCCCGATGCGTTCCAGCGCTGCGCTGTCGTAATCCAGCACGACGACGCGCGCGCCCTCCTCCAGGAACCGCGCGACCGCCGCCGTCCCGATCCCGCCGGCCCCGCCGGTGATCAGTACCCGTTTATCTTTCAGACCACGCACGAGATACTCCTAACCTGGCAGAGCCAGAACCAAAAAGGAGCCATTGGCCACCAAATTCTTGCTCGCTGTACAAGGATCCCATTGGTTAGGCCCTAACCTGACAGGGCCTCAAGAATCATCGACAGCACCGCCGGCGGATCCGCCTCCACGCCCAGATCGGCCACCGAGAAAATCGGCGCGTCGGGGTCGGGATGGATGGCGACGACGTATTTGGCCCCCTCGATGGCAGCGTTGTGAAACGTATCGCCCCGCACGCCGACGGCGACGTAGAGCGATGGCGCGACCTCGACGCCGCGCACGTCCACGATCTGCTCCGCCCCGATCCAGCCCGCGTCACGCGCCCCTCGATCGCCAGCTACCCGCGCCCCCAGGACGTCCGCCAATTGCTCGATCAACGCAAAGTCGCCCGCCTCC
>DSAR01000486.1 GCA_011046405.1 Chloroflexota bacterium
GAACATCAACTTTTACGCTGTCGAGAAACACTGTATAATGGCAACGTCCCTGATTTATGAGGGGAGCAGTCAATTTTTCGCCACGAATGACACGAATTGTCACTAATCTTTGGGTTTTTCGTATTAATTCGTGCAAACCTGTCCTGAGCGTAGTCGAAGGATTCGTGGCTAATCTCTCACCACGGCCATGCGAAATCCCAAAGAACCTGTTTTTTGAAATTCGACCATTCGTGTGATTCGTGATCGAAAATCATGCTCTTGGCCACGAATGTCGGGTAGTGAAGTTGCGAGTTAGGCGTGTTGGAAAGTTGCCAATGAAAAAAACTGAGACTGACGATCAAACTTCGATCTCCTGGAAGCGTAATCTGCTCGTCATTTGGTTTGCCGAGCTCATCGCCGTCGCTGGCTTCACCATCGTGATCCCCTTATTGCCACTCTACGTCAGGGATCTGGGGGTCCAGGGAGAGCGGGACGTTAGAATATGGGCCGGCATCATTTTTTCGGCTCACGCGGTGACGATGGCGATCTTCGGTCCCATCTGGGGAGCGCTTGGAGACCGGTACGGGCGCAAGATGATGGTTCAGCGAGCAATGTTCGGCGGCGCTGTCGTGATCGGGTTGATGGGATTGGCGCAGAGCGTTCAACAATTGGCCCTCTTGCGGGCTGTACAAGGCGCTCTGACCGGCACCGTCACGGCGGCCAATGCACTCGTCGCCACGACAGCGCCGCGAGAGCGAAGCGGTTACGCCTTGGGAGCGCTCCAGATGGCGATTTATACCGGGGCGTCGGTGGGACCCCTGATCGGGGGAGTGGTGACCGATACCTGGGGTTTCCGGGCCACTTTTGGAATCACGAGCGCCTTGCTGTTCCTGGCCGCCCTGGGCGTGATGTTTTTCGCCCGCGAGGCCTTCGAACCGGTCAAAACGACGGGCAAGGCCAAAACTTCCACTCAAACCAAGTCCTGGTTTCAGCGGGCGTGGCGTTACCTCTCACCAGTCTTGAATTCCTCGTCATTGCTCGCCGTGATGGGCATTCATCTATTGATGCGCTTGGGTGTCCGCTTGTTGGGCCCAGTTTTGCCCCTCTTCATCGAATCCATCTCGGCGCCAGATGCGCGAGTGGCCTCTACCGTCGGCATGATCAGCGGCGTCAATGCAGCCGCAGCCGCCTTGGGCGCGTTAGGCCTGGGGCGCCTGGGAGACCGGGTGGGTTATCGAAGCATTTTGATAGGAAGCGCCGTCGCTTCGCTCCTATGTTATGCACCCCAGGCCTTCGTCAATTCGCCAATGGGACTGATCCCTTTACAGGCAGGGGCCGGGATAGCCATGGGAGGATGTCTGGCAGCATTGAACGCCATGTTGGCCCAGCTATCGCCTGAGGGACAGGAGGGCATCGTCTATGGCTTGGATGCCAGTGTGGTCTCGATAGCTAACGCAATTGGACCGATGACGGGGAGCTTATTCGCCGCGTGGATCAGTTTACGGGCGCCGTTCCTGATCGCTTCCGGGGTTTTCGGCGCAGCGAGCGTGATCACTGCCCGGCTGATGCACCACCGGCCATCTGGGCGCATGGACGACGCTCATAAGCACGAAGGTCAGGAGCATAGCGATGAGCCCGCCGGCATCGAATATGATGAATCCCCAGGCAGTGGCCCTGAGGGGGGCGTGACCTGGGGGCAGCGTGAGAAGCAGCCAGATCTCTCCCACTGTTCCAATAGCCTGTTGGAGGAGGATGATGACTAGGAGCCACCGGTAGCGCCAGGGATGCCAGATCGCCAGGGGATAGGTCGCGTTCCACATGAGGAAGAGGAGGCCGATTCCTCGGACGATGCTTTGCCCCACGACGCCTCCCACTTCAAAGCCAGGCGCGTAGCTTTCTGGCCGGGTGAGAAAAGCCCATGCGCAGCCGACGTTAAAGCAAAAGATGACGGTCAGAACGAGCCGAGTTAACCATCGAGTGAGGCGGCGACAATTCAAAGGACATCTATCTCCACATTTCAACGTATTGCAATGCACGTTTTGCAACGCCAAGTATACCATCTCAACGACACTTGTCCAGGTGTTCACTACCCGACATTCGTGGCCAAGAGTCTGATTTTCGATCACGAATCACGCGAATGGTCGAATTTCACGAATGTTTTTTGAACTTCGAAACCAAAATTCGTATTATTTGTCCATTCGTGACATTCGTGATCCAGAGATGTCGGGTAATGAAGTCCAGGTGAAGAGCAACGTGGGGCAAGGTTTTCAGTTCTCTATTTTTGACAGGATTGACAAGATTCTCAGGATAAAAACAGCCCAGAGAGTGAGGTATCATGATAGAAACAGTTTCGATCGTCACAGATTTTGATCTGACATTGAACATTTCGCACGTTTTAGAGGGGCAAGGGGTCGATCCACAGCGAGCACGTCCGGCTATCTGCGATACGGCGCGAGAGGTGCTGGACGAGGCCAGGGAGTTACTGGCCCCGATTGGCATGTATGGCAAGCTGCTGGTGCGAGATTTTCGACACCAGCGAGTGACGCTGGGAGATGGGACCGATGCGGTCTTCGAAGGTCCGCTGGTCGCCCGCGCCCTGGCCGGCGCCGAGGAAGTGGCGCTGATCGTATGCACCATCGGGTCGGCCCTGGAAGAGCGAGTAGGTGCGATGAACGCCGCCGGCGATATATTGCACGCATTAGCGCTGGATGGCGCCGGCGTCGCCGCCCTGCGACAGGTCTCCCAGGCATTGAGCGACCGGGTGCGGCGCGATGCAAGCGCACGTGGCCTGGGGAGCGGGATGCGGGCCCAGCCCGGCCAGGAGGGATGGTCGATCTGGCAGCAGCGGGTGCTGTTCGATTTGCTCCCGGCCGATCAAATCGGCGTTCGCTTGACCGAGAGCTGCTTGATGCTGCCGCGTAAGTCAGTCTCCGTGGTCATTGGCGTGGGGCCGGATATGCGGCCGGATGCGGTCGCGTGCGACTTTTGCTCGAAGCGCGGGCGTTGCCAATGGCGGGTTGATGATGATCCTTCGTTACATCGGGGTTTTCGAAGCAAATCGCAAGCGCAAACCGCTTAAAATGGCTCAAAACGCCCGTAGATGAACTCAAGGAAAACGAAGCTGGGGCGGACAGTGATCTTGCGTCCGCTGATGTGCGCAACAAACCGTGCAGCGGGCAATCTCGTGCGTCTAA
>DSAR01000483.1 GCA_011046405.1 Chloroflexota bacterium
GTGATAGACAATCAGCCTGTTGACGTATCTTCTCAATAAGTTGGGGAGCTGTGGCCGGTCTCCCGACCGAGCCACAGCGGGCACGGTCAGGAGACCGGCCCGAGCGAGTTTGCCCCGGTTTATTGAGATGATACCTGTTGACCACGTATGTCGGGTAGTCAACATTGAGAACACGGCTGCCCCCCGTTTTCGCTTATCACGTGCTCGATGAGGATGCGGGTGTAGGGTTCCAGCGGGAGCGCCAGGGCCTCCTCCAGCGTCACCCAGACGTAGGCCTCGCTCTCGGCGTTCAGGACCACGGCGTCCTCCGCCGCGTCGGTCTGGCAGAGGAAATCGAAGAAGATGAAGTGTCGCTGCTCGTAAAATGCCTCGTCGAAGATGAACTCCTGCGTCAGGGTCTGTTCGATGTCGTAGACGGTCAATCCTGTCTCCTCCTCGATCTCCCGCCGCAGGGCCTGTTCCATCGTCTCGCCTAGCTCGATGTGACCGCCGGGGACGGAATACCGATCGTGCCACTTGTGGGATCGCAACAAAAGCGCCTTGCCGGCGCGGTTGAAGATCAACCCGCCGACGGTCGGTTCCGGATAGTGTTGCTTGGTCATTTTTTCTCCTTTTCGTGGGGATGACCGACCTGTAACGCCTCGCGCAACGAGACGTGTCCCTCGTACAGCGCGCGCCCGATGATGACGCCGCTCAGGCCTGCCCTGTAGGTCGCCCGCACGTCGTCCAGGCTAGCGACGCCGCCCGAGGCGATGATGTTCAGGCCCGTCTCCCGCGCCAGTTCGACGGTCGCCTCCAAATTGAGGCCGCTGCCCATGCCGTCGCGGGCCACGTCGGTGAAGACCACCCACCGGACACCGCGCCCGGCCCACTGCCGAGCCAGCTGGCGCGGGGTGACGGCGGCGGCCTCCTGCCAGCCGTGGGTCTGCACCTGGCCACGCCGGGCGTCGATGCCCACGGCGACCCGTTCCGGCCCGAACGCGGCCAGCACCGCCTCGACGAGGGCCGGATCCTTCACCGCCGCCGTGCCGAGGACGACGCGGCGCACACCCAGGTCCAGGATTTGCCGGACGTCCGCCATACGACGCAACCCGCCGCCGAACTGGACGCGCGCCCCGACCGCCAGAATCGTCTCCAGGGCTTTTCGATTCTCGTTGCCCCGCTCGCCGAAGGCGCCGTCCAGGTTCACCACGTGTAACCACCCGGCCCCGGCCTCGCGCCACCGCTCGCCCACCCGCGCCGGGTCGTCGGCGTAGGCCGTCTCCCGGTCAGGGTCCCCCTGCCGCAGCCGCACCACCCGCCCCCGCCGCAAAACAATCGCCGGATAAAACGTCCAACCGCCAACCTTCAACATTAAACCTCCAACCTATTCTACCCGCTCCACGAAATTCCGCAAAATCCGCAACCCCACGTCCTGGCTCTTCTCGGGATGGAACTGGACCCCGTAGACGTTGGCCCGCCCGATCACCGAGGGGAACGGGCCGCCGTAGTCGGTGACGGCCAACGTATCCTCGGGACGGGCCCGGCAGACGTAGGCGTGATTGAAGTAGACCCACGCCCCGGCGGGCAGGTCGTGAAACAGGGGACGCTCAACCGTGGGCTCGACCTGGTTCCAGCCGGTGTGGGGGATCTTCATCCCAGCGTCGACGAGGCGCCGGGGGAAACGAAGCACGCGCCCCGGCAATAAGCCCAGGCCCTCGTGGCGACCCATCTCCTCCCCCTCCTCCAGCAGGACCTGCATGCCCACGCAGATACCCAGCAGCGGCCGGCCCCGCTCGACGACGTGCCGTAACGCCTCGACGAAACCGGCACGGCGCAGGCTGGCCATGCAATCACCGAACGCGCCCACGCCCGGCAGGACGACCTTGTCGGCGCGGTCCAGGGAGCCGGGTTCTCGGACCAGGCGCACGTCGGCCCCCACCGTCTCCAGCGCCTTGTAGACGGAGCGGACGTTGCCGGCCCCGTAGTCGACGAGCGCGACCCTCATTTTCGCCATCCCCATCACAACATCCCCTTCGTCGAGGGCACCCGCCCGCCGCGTCGCGGGTCCAGCCGCGTGGCCGCGTCGAGGGCGCGCCCCAACGCCTTGAACAACGCCTCGGCCCGGTGGTGCTCGTCGCGCCCGTAGAGGACGCGGGCGTGGACGTTGGCCCGGGCGGTGACGGCGAAGGACTCGAAGAAGTGAGGGATCAGTGTCACCGGCAGCCCGCCGACGTCGGCGCCGTGCCACGCCATCTCGGCGACGGCGTAGGGCCGCCCGGAAAGATCGACGGCGACGAAGGCCAGGCTCTCGTCCATCGGCACGTAGGCCGAACCCATGCGGACGAGGCTGGCCCGATCTCCCAGAGCCTGGTCGAAGGCCTGCCCCAGCACCAGGGCCACGTCCTCCATCGTGTGGTGTGAGTCGACGTGCAAATCTCCCTCGGCCCGGACCGTCAGATCGAACAGGCCGTGGGCGGCGACGTGGGCCAGCACGTGATCCAGGAACCCCACGCCGGTCGAGACGTCGTGCTCCCCCACCCCGTCCAGGTCGAGAGTGATCTGCACGTCGGTCTCCCGGGTCTGGCGATGGACGGTCGCCGTTCGCTTTTTGGATTGCTCTTGGTTCATCGATCTAGCTCCTTTAAAACCTCAATCAACCGATCCGTCTGCTCGGGCCGGCCAACGCTGATGCGGACGTGATCGCGCAGGCGCGCGCTGTCGTAATGGCGCACCAGGATCCCCTCCCGTTCCAGCGCCCCCTTCAGCGCGTGAGCGTCGCGCCCGAGCACCCGGCAGAGCACGAAGGTGGATTGGGAGGGATAGGGCCGCAGGTAGGCGACCTCGGCCAGGCGGCGGGTCAGCCGCTCCCGTTCCGCCACCATCCGGGCGACGTGGCGTTCGAGGTAGCCGCCGTCCTCTAACACGGCGACGGCGGCGGCGGACGCGGCGACCGAGACGTTGTAGGGCTGCTTGATCTTCCACAGGTGATCCATCAACCCGGCGGGGAAGGCGCCGTAGCCCACGCGCAGGCCCGCCAGCCCGGCCCACTTGCTGAAGGTGCGCAGGACGATGAGGTTGTCGCGCTGCGGAACCCACCCGATGCGGCTGCACCCGATCTCGGCGACCTCGGCGACCTCGGCGATCCCAGCGGACCCGGCGAACTCGACGTAGGCCTCGTCCAGCACGACGA
>DSAR01000464.1 GCA_011046405.1 Chloroflexota bacterium
ATATTAGGTTATTGTACTCATACTTGGCGTTCAGGCAAGTGGATTTGATCGGGATGTACGCAGCAGGTGTCCGGCGGCGCTTGGCGTGCAGAGCGCTCTCGGCAAAAGGAAGAGAAATAAAACGTGGCAGGTAGCGTTCGCTACCTGCCACGAAAGCAGCACGTTCAGTCGATTATTCGCGATTGCGGATCGTCGCCTGGGCGGCGGCCAGGCGGGCAACCGGTACGCGGTACGGCGAACAACTCACGTAGTCGAGGCCGACACGATGGCAGAAGTCGACGGAGCTGGGTTCGCCGCCGTGCTCGCCGCAAATGCCGATCTCCAGGTTGGGCTTGGACTTTTTCCCTTCCTCGACGCACAGCTTGACCAGACGTCCGACGCCGATCTGGTCCAGTTTCTGGAAGGGGTTGGCCTCTAAAATCTGGAACTTGACGGGATTCCCCTCCGGATCGGTCTCGCCGGTGTCGAAGCCCTCCACGTATTGGAGCAGGAATTTGCCCTCGGCGTCGTCTCGACTGTAACCGAAGGTCATTTGCGTCAGGTCGTTGGTGCCGAAGGAGAAAAAGTCGGCGTACTCAGCGATCTCGCCGGCGGTGAGAGCGGCCCGGGGCACCTCGATCATGGTGCCGAACATGTACTCAACCTCTTGACCCTCCTCTTCCATGACATCTTTTGCGACGGCTTCCAGCTTCTCCCGTTCCAGCTTTAGCTCATTGACGTGGCCCACCAGCGGGATCATCACCTCGGGGTGCACGTCGATGCCCCGCTTGGCGCAGCGGCACGCAGCCTGGAAGTATGCGCGGGTCTGCATTTCCGTCAACCCCTTGTACATAATGCCGGCGCGGCATCCACGCAGTCCCATCATCGGGTTCGTCTCCCACAGGGCGTTGACCACCTCGAGCATCTTCTCTTTCTCGGCCAGTTTGGGCGAGTCGGGGTCTGTGCACTTCAGACGGGTGACCTCTTCGATCAGCTCTTCGCGGGATGGCAGGAACTCGTGCATCGGCGGGTCGATCAGGCGCATGATGACCGGCAGCCCGTCCATCGCCTCGAAGACTTCCTCGAAGTCCTGCTCCTGGAAGGGGAGCATCTCTTCCAATGCCTGTCGCCGCTCCTCGTCGGATTCGGCGATGATCATCCGCACGACGGCGTCCCGGGCCCGTTCGTCGAAGAACATGTGCTCGGTGCGGCAGAGGCCAATGCCCTCGGCCCCGAATTTTCGGGCAGCGCGGGCGTCTCTGCCCACGTCGGCGTTGGTGCGCACGCCCAATTCGCGAATCTCGTCGGCCCAACTGAGCAACTCGACCAGATTCTCCTGTTCTTCGTATTCGACCTCGACGGTCGGAATGGCGCCCCAGAACACCTCGCCAGAACCGCCGTCGATGGAGATGACGTCTCCCTCTTTCACGACCCGACCGGTCTTCGGGATGGTAAATTGGGCGCGTTCGACGTCCACGCGAATTTCCTCACATCCGGCGACGCAGGGCAGGTTGCTGCCCCGGGCCACGACGGCGGCGTGAGACGTCGCGCCGCCGTGCTGGGTCAAGACGCCTTTGGAGGCGAGCATACCCGGCACGTCGTCGGGGGCAGTCTCCGGTCGTACCAGGATCACGTCCTTTCCTTCCTTAGCCAGTTCTTGGGCGCGATGGGCCTCGAAGATGGCGATGCCGGTGCCGGCTCCTGGCGAGGCGTTCAAGCCTTCGGCCAGCAGTTCTCCCGATTCCCGGGCGTCGAATTTGGCCTCGGGATTGAAATAGGGATGCAGAAGCTGGTCGACGACGTCGGGGTCGACGCGCATTATCGCTTCTTCCTTGGAGATGACGCCTTCGTGAACCATATCGACGGCGATCTTGGTGGCGGCGGCGGCGGTGCGCTTGCCGTCCCGGGTCTGGAGCATCCAGAGTTTGCCCCGCTCGACGGTGAACTCCACGTCCTGCATGTCGCGGTAATAATCTTCCAACTGGTTGGCGACCGAGACGAATTGTTCGTAGATGTCGGGCATGATCTCTTGTAACCGGTCGATTTTCATCGGGGTTCGGATGCCAGCTACGACGTCCTCGCCCTGGGCGTTCTCCAGGAAATCGCCGAACATGTGGGGATCGCCGGTGGCCGGGTCGCGGGTGAAGGCGACGCCGGTGCCGCTCCTTTCCCCCATGTTGCCGAAGACCATGGTGCAGACGTTGACGCCGGTGCCCCAATCGTGGGGAATGTCGTTGTACTCGCGGTAGGCGTAGGCTCGTTCCGCGTTCCACGAATCGAAGACCGCCTTGATGGAGAGCTGGAGTTGTTCGTGCGGATCGGTGGGGAACGCTTCACCGATCTTTTCCTGGTAGAAGGCCTTATATTTCTCGACCAGGTCTTTTAACCCTTCCAGGCTGACGTCAGCGTCGAGCTTCACTCCTTCCTTTTCCTTGACCTCGTTGAGCATCTCCTCGAAGGGTTCGCGGCCCAGGTCCATCACGATGTCTGAGAACATCGTGAGGAAACGGCGGTACGCATCATAAGCGAACCACTCGTTGTCGGTGAGACGGGCCAGGCCTTCCAGGGTTTTCTCGTTTAGCCCCAGGTTGAGCACCGTATCCATCATCCCAGGCATCGAGACCCGGGCGCCGGAACGGACGGAGACCAGCAGGGGATTTTCAGGATTGCCGAATTCCTTCCCGGTTTGTTCCTCGATATCCTCGAGCGCTTCGAGGGTTTGTTCCCACATGCCGGGTGGAAATTCGCCGTTTTTCATGTATTCAATGCAAGCTTCGGTGGTGATGGTGAACGAAGGGGGGACGGGAAGCCCGGCGTCGGTCATCGCTGCCAGCCCTGCTCCTTTCCCTCCCATAATTTTCTTCATCTCATTGAGTTCAAGTTCGCGCCCCCATTCCTCGGCCAATGTTTCTCTGGCCGAATGGGATAGGTAAACCCACTTTTTAGTCACAGTAATTTTCCTCCTGTAGAATGATTGTGAAGCGTTTGTCTTGAATCGAATTGAATTGAATCAAACCGAAATGAATCATTTGACGCTTCTTTTTATCGGCTGCTATTAGCGGGGCAATTATACCTACTCACATGGGTAAAGTCAAATCTTCAAGAGTATGTATCTTCTCAATAAGTTGGGGAGCTGTGGCCGGTCTCCCGACCGAGCCACAGCGGGCACGGTCAGGAGACCGGCC
>DSAR01000545.1 GCA_011046405.1 Chloroflexota bacterium
ACCTCATCCTGGTACCCCTCATCGGGACGCGCAACACGTTCGTGATCCTCTCCCTGTTCCTCTTGACTGTCGCCTTTGGCGGCCTGGTGCGTAACGCGCCCCGTCGCTTGCTGACCCATCTCTGGATGCCCCTCGTCGTCATCCTATTGGCCCTCCTCCTGCGCGGGCAACCGGTCAAAGCGGCCGAGAACGCCATCTACGAGACCGAATCCGCCTATAACTACATCCAGGTCGTCGAGGATGAAGGCGGCTGTCGCCAGCTATTGCTGAACGAAGGGCAGGGCATTCATTCGGTCTACTGCCCGCACCAGCTGCGCACGAGCGGCCCCTGGGACTATTTCCTCATCGCCCCTTACTTCAATCCACCCCCTTATACCCCGGACCAGGTCGAAAGTGTGGCGCTCGTGGGGCTGGCGGCCGGCACTATGGCCCGCCAATACACCGCCATCTACGGCCCGATTCCCATCGACGGCATAGAGATCGATCCGGAGATCGTTCGCGTGGGGCAGGAATACTTTGGGTTAACTCCCTCCGATTATCCCAACCTGAACGTCATCATCGCCGATGGTCGCTACGCCCTCGCCCGTTCCGATAGCCGCTACACGGTCATCGGCGTCGACGCCTACCGGCTGCCCTACATCCCTCCCCACCTGACGACAGTGGAATTTTTCCAGGAAGTGCGCGCTCACTTGACCGCTGATGGCGTTGCGGTCATCAACGTCGGCCACACCCAAGACGACTATCGGCTGGTCGAGGCGATGCTGGCGACCCTGCGCCAGGTCTTCCCATCGACCCACGTGCTCGATGTGCCAAACAGTTTCAACGCCGTCATCGTCGCCACCGTCCAGCCGACCCAGGGCGGCAATCTATGGCTGAATCTCCCCCACCTGGAGGACGACGACTTTCTCCACGCCACGGGCCTCATGGCCGCCGCACATCTCAATTTCGTTGGTCCCAGCGACGTCATCTTCACCGACGACCGCGCCGCCATCGAGTGGATGACCAACGCGCTGGTACTGGACTTCATCCTGAAAGGAACACCATGACTCCAACGGGCAATCGACTGTGGTCCCACCTCGTCCGGTGGCTGATCATCTTCTCCGTCCCCATCGCATTGCTCGTCTTCAACGTCCGGGTAGCAACCGGTCATTGGTTCGTGCGTTGGGAATACAACAAAGCAGACTTCCCCCCCGATCCCTACGGCCTCTCGACGGCGGAACGCACGCGCCTGGCCAACGTCTGCGTGGATTATCTGGCGACCAATGCCCCGCTCTCCCTGTTGGCGGATCTGGAATTGCCCAATGGTGAGTTCGCCTTCAACGCGCGCGAGTTGCGGCACATGGCGGACGTGCAAGCGGTGTACAACGGCTTGATGGTCACAGGCCTGATTGCCGCGCTCATTTTGATCGGCGGGAGCGCGCTCCTGCGGGTCACCGGTCATCCCAGCGCCGAGGTCGCCCAGGCCTGGATGAGAGGAGGGCTACTCACGTTGACGTTGCTCCTGCTCATCGGTGGGGTGATGGCGTTCAATTGGGGCGACTTCTTCGAGGCGTTCCACCGCATCTTTTTCGAGGGCAACTCGTGGACCTTCCCCTACTCCGACACACTGATCCGACTGTTCCCCATGCGTTTCTGGATGGACGTGGCGCTCGTCATCGTCGCGCCGATGTTGATCGAAGCCCTCATGATCGCCATCATCGGCCGCGCCTGGATAGCGAAACGAAAAATTTGACATTCTCCCTAGAACTGTGATACACTTACCCCCACAGGTTTAGGCCCTGCAACGATTGAAATCATCACCTGATACTTCAAGGTGATCGGGCCCGAACCGGTTTTCAATCGGTTTCGCGTATCAACAGGGCGTTTCAACGCGCCGCGTGACCAGGTCGAGATTCCATTCACGGGCATTGGGTTTAGCGCCGCCTTTTTGAGCTTTATCTGGATCTATTCGCTGCGCAAAACCCCAGAACGCCGAGTTAGTCAAGGGATGAGGTTGCCATGACCTACAGAAAGCCCAGGATCGAATGGCTATTGTTATGCATCCTGCTGATCTGTTCCAATGCCTGTACCGTGGCGCGACAGGTCTACGGACGATCCGGCTTGACCCGTATCGCCGCCGCGCAGGCTTACGAGGCGATGATCCTGGCCGCCGCCTTGGAGGAAACCCAGGGGGTAAACTCATGAGCAAATCCACCATACTGGTCGTCGAAGATCACAGACCCCTCTTGATGGGCATTCGTGACATACTCGAAACAGCGGGATATAGCACCTTTATCGCCAGCAACGGCGTCGAGGCCTTGGAAGTCATGGAACAAACACTCCCGGATTTGATCGTCGCGGATATTATGATGCCGGCGCTGGATGGGTACGGGCTCTACGAGCGCGTCCGCAACCACCCCGACTGGTCATCCATTCCCGTCATTTTCCTGACGTCTAAAGCGGAACAAGAAGATATCTTGAGAAGTGAAGCGTTAGGCGTCGACGGTTATATCACCAAGCCCTTTGATCCCAATGAATTGTTGGTCATGTTACGCACCCTTCTTGCCCAGCAGGAGGAAAAATTAGATTGAACGTATCTTCGTAACTACTCAGCCTGCTGCCCGTTTGCAGCGGATGGGCGGGGGTTTGTTCGTAGTAGGCGCTTCAGCGCCCCTAAAAGCGCACTACGAACAGATTCACCCCAAGTTATTGAGAAGATACGATTGAACGCTATTTTCTGGCTAGATACCGGCCGCCATCAGGACGAACACATCGCCTTCAGATCCACCGTCGCTATCTCCATCTCAACCACTTTCTCCCTCCACCTCCCCCATCACGACGCGCACCTCGCGGGTCTGCCCGTCATCTTCCAGCGGGATGCCCTGCTCGCCGGCGTCGGGCAAGGCCTGTCCGTCCACCGTCACCTCCACTACGCCGCGGCTAATGCCGGCCCGGTTGTCCACCTCGATCTGGTAAACCGCCTCGCCGTACCGGTAGGCCACGGCATAACCCGACCAGTCCCGGGGAATACAGGGATCGACGTGCAGTAGGTCGCCCGTCCGGCGCAGTCCAAGGATCGCCTCGATCCCCAGCCGGTACATCCAGCCCGAGGAACCGGTGTACCAGGTCCACCCCCCGTGTCCGACGTGTGCCTCGGCGCTGTAGACGTCGG
>DSAR01000222.1 GCA_011046405.1 Chloroflexota bacterium
CCAGAGGTGAGAGAAGGAGAGGATGGAGAAGAAATAGAAGTGCCCCAGCTTTCGCCCCAGGATACGCAGCTTTACGTCGTGATCAATCCCCAGATTGTGGAACGCTCGCCGGATCTAGAGGCAGGCATCGAGGGATGTCTTTCGGTGCCGGGCCTGATCGGCGAGGTCGACCGCCACCGGGCAGTCATCGTCGAGGGCCTGGACCGGCGAGGCAAGCCCTTGCGTGTCGAGGCGCAGGGACTGCTGGCCCGGGTGTTTCAACACGAGATCGATCACTGCGACGGGGCGCTCTTTATCGATCATATCGACGACATGGAAAAGCTGTGGCAGGTCGAGGAGGGAGAAGAGGAACTCGCCGAGCTTCAAGGCGTGAAACCCCCGGAATAGATCGAGAGCGCTTCGATCCCGGAAGCGTCAGGTGGTTAGGGACAACAACACACCCACGATCAGGCCAATCGCCCACCCGCCGACGATGTCGGAGATGAAATGGACTTGCAGGGCCACCCGGGCCAGACCGACGACGCCGACCCAGGCGAGCAGGCCGACGATGGGCCATCCGGTGGCGAAAAAGGGAGCCAGGAGAACCGCAAGGCAGGCGGTCCGCCCGGCGTGACCGGATGGAAAGGCGTGACGGTCGAATCGGCTGTAAAACCCCACCCCCTTACCTGGGGGTCGTTGGCGGCGGAAGAGCCACTTGAGGGCGGTCGTCACGGCGCCGGCGACCAGGCAAGCGGCCATCACCCGCCCCCCCAGGTCGCGCCACGTGGGATCCCCCCCCCACATGCCGTACCCCAACGCGACGAAACCAAATAGAAGCCAGAGAGGGCTGTCGCCGCTGTGAGCCACCAGGAGCGCCAGCAGACGCAGGCCGCGGGCCTCTTGGCGGATCGCCAGGCGTTTCGATAGGGTCCTGTCCAGGCGGATGAGATCGCGCAAGCGCCACATCTATTGGGTTGACGTTGAACGGGCTTCCAATTCTGCGCGGACGATCTCGAGTTGGAACGGTTTGTCGACGTCCATACCCACCTCGGCGTGGGTGAAGGGGATGGCTTTCGCCTTGATGTTGAACGCTTTGCTGGCTCTTTGTTCCGCCTCCGCGATCGATAGCCGGTGGGTGATGAGCTTGAGAAAAGGCAAAAGGCCGACCATAAGGACTTGTTTCAGGGCGTTCTTGCGCGCTTCGGCCACTTTCAGCCATAAGTCACGGTCTTTCATAGCCAGGCTAGGTCGGGCGAGGAAGACGTCACCGCCGGCAAAATCCCCTTCTCGCAGGTGGACGTAACTGCGACGGGAGTTGGGGAAGCGGGTTTCCATCACCGAACGCTCGACGATGCTGTAGTATAGGTCGTGATCGGTGCGCATACATTCCTCGATGAAGGCGTCGATGATGGCAGGGGTGATCGTGGGGATGTCGGAGGTGCATAGGATGACCGCGTCGACGTCGGGATGGTGGGCGATGACGTGATTCATACCTGCTTCCGCGTTGGCCAGGATATTGCCAGCGTCGGGCACGTATTCGACGGTGCTCGAAAATGACACGTCGTCCTCGGGAGAGAGGGAGATGACGATGATATGATCCACGTATCGTGAGCCAGCCAGTGCATCCACGACGTGGGCGACCATCGGTTTTCCCGCGATGGGGATGAGCGCCTTTGGCCCATTACCGGTATATTCAGCCAGCGGGTCTCCGTCTTTGGGACTCCAACCGGCCGAGACGAGGGCGGCGACGGAAAGCTTTTCGTTGTTCATTTTATTTCTCCCTTCATGTCGGTCATAGGATAACTGATTGGGCCTGTGCATTGCTTCTCAATCGTTCAGGCGTTGGATGCTCGGTTCAAGGCCAAGTTGGTTTAACATCTCTTGAAGTTCGTCGGTTGTGAGCGCTTGGCCTTTGCCGGCGAGGGCGACCAGGGCGGCTTCCATCATATTGGTGCCAAAGGAGCGCCCTGCGATGCGCGGCGTCGACGTGACCAGGTAACGAACGCCGCGCTCCTGGAAGGCTTTCACGTCAGCCGACGTCGTGGTGTTGCTGGCGATGATCTTGCCATCGAGGCGCTCCGGCATGTGCCGTTTGATGTAGAGACAATCACCGCTGATGACGGTGGCCCAGGCATACCACCGGCCGAACTTGGGTACAACTTCCTCCTGTTTTTCGCCGGTGGGGTAAAGCATGTGCAGCGGAAAACGCCCGACGATGGGCAGGAGGATCCGTCCCAGAATGTGCAGCGCCCGCAGCGAACGGATGGGGACGGGGATGCCCAGGGCAAAGCCCAGATCGCCGAAAAGGAGATCGTAACCCGCTTCGTCGAACGATAGCGCGCTGCCATAGCGATCGACCCCGGCGGTGATGAGCACGCGCTTGGGGTGTGCCTCGTCACCGATTTCCCGTTCGATGGTTTGGGCGATGGTGCGCTCTAGCGTGAGTTTCAGCCCGCCGCCATCCACCACCGGCGTTTGGGTAACGTCCGCGACCAGATTCTGGGCGTCGTGAAGCGGATAATGACGACCGGCAAAATGCATGCCCAGGTCGATGCCGCCGACGCCGAAGGCGTCGACTTGGCCATCCAATTCCTGGTACAGTTGGATGGCCTTTTCCACGTCTCCGTCAGTGCCGATCCGTTCGATGCTGATCTCTTCGCCGAGCAGATGGACGCTTGCCTTCTTATCCCTGAGCTTGCTGCCCAGGCTGACGCTGACCGCTCGTTTCATGATTGTCTCCTCGAGAAGATACGTTTTGATCATTACATTTTACCAGAGCAAAAGGAGTTGTCAAACGTATCATCTCAATAAACCGGGGCAAACTCGCTCGGGTCGGTCTCCTGACCGTGCCCGCTGTGGCTCGGTCGGGAGACCGACCACAGCTCCCCAACTTATTGAGAAGATACTTGTCAAACCATGTGTCTGTGGAGTGTCTGTGGAGGTTGAAAGTTGACGGGCGGGGATGCGTTATGGCGACTTGATGGCTAAGGGGATGAGATGGTCCGGCTGAGGGCCGTCGGGGGCCTCGACGGGCAGACGTTCCACCGTCGCCGGATGGTACATGCCGGTGACGAGGCGGACGTCCGCGCCGGACGGGAGCGCCGGAACCGCCAGGGGGTGGGGGTCGGGGATCAGGTCGCCGGCGCGCCAGGCTGACGTAGGATAGCGCCC
>DSAR01000046.1 GCA_011046405.1 Chloroflexota bacterium
AAGCCCTCCAATTATGACGAAAAGGATGTCGAATTATTGACTTATGTTGCCGATATCGTCTGGACCATCGTCGAACGCAAGCAAGCGCAGGAAGCGCTGCTCCACTACGCAAAGCAACTGGCGGTGCAGAATGCCGAACTGGATGCCTTTGCCCACACGGTGGCGCACGACCTCAAAAGCCCGCTTGGTACCATTACTGGTTTTGCTCAACTTTTAGTCAACCGCTATGAAACCATGTCACCCGAAAATATAACCGAAGCCGCACAATACATTTTCCGGACCGGACAAAAACTCAATACAATCATTGAAGAATTGATGCTGTTGGCCGGCGTCCGTAAGCAAGAAGTGATTCCCGAGCCGCTGGACATGCATAATATTATTCGGGAAGCCATCAACCGCTTGCAGATGCTCATTCAAGACCAACAAGCCCAAATCACTTTGCGCGATGAAGCCGCGTGGCCGGATGCATTGGGTTATACCCCGTGGATCGAAGAGGTGTGGGCCAACTATATCGGCAACGCCATCAAGTATGGTGGGCAGCCGCCAAACGTGGAGTTGGGCGCCGCGATGCAGGCAGATAGCAAAGTACGCTTTTGGGTGCGGGATAACGGTCCCGGTCTGAGCGCAGAGGCTCAGGCCAAGTTGTTTACCCCCTTCACCCAGCTAAGCCAGGTGCGCGCCAATGGACATGGACTGGGCCTATCTATCGTGCGGCGGATTGTGGAAAAGTTAGGCGGCCAGGTGGGCCTGGAGAGTGAGAGCGGGCAAGGCAGCACGTTCTTCTTTATCTTGCCGGCATGGGTGTAGAAAGCATGACGCTCGATTCATCTTCACCACCGTATAACTGGACATTTCGGAGAGTTGCCCAGGCAACCCTCATCCTCGTTGCCGTCGCCCTGAGCTTCTGGCTGCTCTACCGGTTCAAGCAAGTCATTTTCATCTTGTTTATCGCCATTCTGCTGGGCACGGTGATCCGACCCGCCGTGGCCTGGTTGCACCGGCGTGGACTCCCCCGGATAGCGGGGATCATGCTGATCTACGTCCTGCTGCTCGCCCTGCTCGCTGGCTTCGTGCTGCTGCTGTTTCCGTTGATTGTCGAGCAAGGCGCAACGATTGTGGCTGCAATACCGGACTACTACCAAAGTCTGCGCGAGCGAGTGCTGGAGTATTCCCATCCCTTGATCGTACGCTTGAGTGAATTTCTCCCTGAGACGCTCCCCAGCCTGGGGCTGGTACAGCAAACGGGACCGGAGATGATCGCTTCCGCAGGACAGGCGCTGGGTTACGTGACCTCAGCGGTTAAGATCGGTTTCATCGCCATCATCATTCTGGTGCTGACCTTTTACTGGACGCTCGATGGGCCGCAAACCATCCGGTCATTGTTGGCGCTGCTCCCAAAGGGCCAGCGCGAGAGCACGAGCGAGCTGATTGCGGCTATGGAAACCAAAGTCGGCGCGTACATTGCCGGGCAAGGTATCCTGTGCCTGGTCGTTGGCGTGATGGCGTTGGTGGCCTATCTACTCATCGGCTTGCCCAATGCCCTGGTGCTGGCGTTGTTGGCGGGAGCGATGGAGGCCGTACCGATGATCGGGCCGCTGCTGGGCGCGGTTCCTGCGGCGTTGGTGGGACTGTCCATCGCGCCAGCCAAGCTGATCTGGGTCATCGTCGCTACCACAATTATTCAGCAGTTGGAGAACAACCTGTTGGTGCCGCGCGTCATGCGAAAGGCGGTCGGCGTCAATCCGTTCGTTTCCCTGCTGGCGCTTTTCGCTTTTGGCTCGTTGTTCGGCGTTGCCGGCGCGCTGATGGCAATTCCTATAGCGGCTATTCTACAGCTCTTGTTCAATCGCTTCATCTTTAATCCTGCATCGGCAGAGACGGAGGTCGCGCCCGGCCGCGACTATGCCAGCCGGCTGCGCTATGAGGCCCAAGACCTGGCCCAAGACTTGCGCAAACAGGCGCGGCTCAAGAAAGGCGGTTCGGAGCTGCAGGTCAAGCAAACCGATCAGATTATGGATGAGATTGAGACCCTGGCCACCGATCTCGATGCACTGCTGGCCCAGGCCGGCGTCTCGGAGGCATGATGACCAAGCGACTGGTACGATTCGGGACAGCGGTGATGACCACGCTGCTGGCGCTGGTCATCCTGTGGCAGTTTCGCACAGTCGCCGTTTACCTCCTGGCCTCGTTTGCGCTGGCGATAGCCGCCCGTCCGGTGATTAAGCACTGGGTCAGGCAAGGCTTGGCGCTACGACTGGCCTTGATTTTGCTCTACCTGGTCGTCCTGGGCAGCCTGGGTCTCTTTCTCTTTATGGCCGGCAGGTCCGCGATCCATGAGATTCAACAGATGACTTCTGCAGTGGCGGCGCAGGGTGAGTGGACGCTGCCCCAATGGTTGGTGGGGACTCCGTTCCAACAGACGTTGATTGCCCGGCTGCCAACGCCGAGTCAGCTCTTCGAAGCCGTAACCGGCGACCAGGGCCAGCATGTGCTGCCCGCTATCCTCGGCTTCACGCAGAGCATTGGCAGTCTCGTGAGCGGCGCAGTCATTGTGCTGTTCCTGAGCTTCTATTGGAGCAGCAATCAAATCCATTTCGAGCAGCTCTGGCTCTCGTTGCTGCCACCCGAACAACGCAAACAAGTGCGTGATATCTGGCAGACCATCGAGCTTGACCTGAGCGTTTATATACGCGGGCAGATCGTTCTAAGCCTCCTGGCCGGGCTGCTCTTAGGTTTGGGGTACTGGGCCATCGGGTCGCCTTACGCCCTGCTCTTGGCGCTGACCGGCGCGCTGGTATACCTGATCCCTGTGTTTGGCGCGCCCCTGGCGCTGCTTTCCCCGCTGTTGGTGGGGCTGCTGACCGGCGTACAGCTTAGTCTGTGGACGACGCTCTATACACTCGTGGTCTTGATTGCGCTGGGGGCGTGGGTCAAACCGCGCCTTTTCAAACGCAGGCAGGATAATCCCATACTGACCGTCGTCCTACTGATGGCCCTGGCAGACGCTTTTGGTCTTCTCGGCATCATCATCGCGCCGCCTTTGTCGTCCGCGTGCCAAATCCTGTGGAGCCGCCTGGTCAGCCGCCGCGCCGTGGCGGGGTCTGCGGCCCAGATTTCAGACCTCA
>DSAR01000494.1 GCA_011046405.1 Chloroflexota bacterium
GCCGTTGCAGCAGGCCCGCTCGGTCATCACCTATCCCTCGGATGGGATGACCGTCAGCGGCGCCGTCGAGATCCAGGGAATCGCCACCCATCCCAACATCAATTCGTACCAGGTGCGCTATGCAGCTGGCCCCCAGCCGACCGGCGATTCTTGTTCCGCCTCGGCGGCCAACGCGGGACGGGCCGGATGCAGATCGAAGGCGTACAGCAGCGATAGGCAGATTGCGGAAAAAGCCATCAGCCAACGAGTGCAGATGAGTGACTTGGAGCGTTTCATGTTCTCCCTCCTGGATAAAACCTGAATTTCCGGATCAGTCGAAGCGGACTAGGGAGCATAAGCACACCGGAATCCTGTTCCAGCGGCAAAATCATGCCGAGTGGGAGCACGAAAGAATAGCTCCCCGTTAGCGGGGCGTGTAATCCTCATACCAGGCTCCACTGGCCCATTGGGCCCGGTTGGGTTGCGATAGGGGGAGTGCGCGTAGTAATTGGAATCATACCAATCGGAGACCCACTCGCGGGCATTGCCCCCCACATCCCACACGCCGTAGGGGCTGACGTCCGTGGGGTAGCTGCCAACCGGGCTGAGACGCCTGGCATACTTGTCTGGATCCCACTCGTCGCCCCAGGGATAGAGCAGGCCCTCTGTGCCCCGGGCGGCTTTTTCCCACTCGGCCTCCGTGGGCAGCCTCTTCCCCCGCCAACGGCAGTAAGCGTTTGCTCCCTCCCAGGTGACGGAAACGACTGGGTAGTCCTCATACCCTTCCTCGACTACGAACACACCGCTCACCTCGAGAATGCGGCTAGGATCAGTGTAGCTGGGCGGTTGCAGGTCCACGCAGGTGACGCCATTGCAGGCGAAATAGGTCTCCCCCAGGACGTTCAAGAACTCGACGTACTCTGCGTTGGTCGTCTCGTAACGGTCGATGTAGAATGTATCCAGGTAGACTGTATGCGAGGGGAATCGTTCGATGTAACCTGGGTGCACTGGCGCCGTTTCGCTGACTCCCATCTGGAACTCGCCGGCGGGGATCTCCACCATCCCTGACATATCCACCTCGGAGAGTGGGGTGGGCTGTGTATACTGCTCCGCCGATACGATGGATTCTTCCAAAGGGGGCGGCTCCGGTCCCCGTGCGCAGCGGAAGCCGCCCAACGCCCACTTGTCATCGCCGGGAAATCGGTCTGCAGATCGGTAGTGCAGCTCCGGCGGTTCAGCAGAGCCTACCGAGCCATGGTATCCTCCCCGGCGGACGAAGGGGCCCGAAATCCAGATATTCCTCTCCAGGTAGCGTCCGCCAGGATACACTTGATATAGACCGCTCACCCACTCCGGCGCGTTGCCGGCCATATCCAGCGCACTATAGGGACTCGCCCCCTGCGGATAACTGCCGACCGGATCTGTCGTAAAACCCTCCCCTCTCACCCAGTGCTTGAGCCGCGTAGGGTCCCACTCGTCGCCCCAGGGGTAGATACGTCCATCGGTCCCCCGGGCCGCCTTCTCCCACTCCGCCTCGGTCGGCAGCCGCTTGCCCACCCATTGACAGTAGGCGTCGGCGTCCGCCCAGGCCACGAGCACGGGGTGTTCGGGGGAGGGAGCAGGCTCGCGCGACGGCGAGCAGGCGCCCGCCTCCACGCAGCGCTCGTAGCGGGCGTAGGTCACCTCGACCTGGTCGATCTCGAATTCGTCCAGGTAAACAAGCATCTGCGGCCACTCGTCCCGGACGTAATCGGTGTATCCGCAGTGGCTGCCAAAACATCGCATGCTCTCCCAACGTACGATCTCTTCGCCAGCCGTGCCCATGATGAACTCACCGGCCGAGACGCGCACCATCGGCACGTCGTCCTCGGGGACCGGCGTGGGAGGCGCGGTGGCGGGCTGCGACGTGCTATTGAGCGGGGTGGTCGCAGCCGTCGCGCTCGTTGGCGTAGGGGTAGGCTCGCCAGGCGACGCTGTCGTATCCGGTCTGGAGGCTGTATCTTTCGCGGGGGTCGTCGCACCTTTTCCGTCCTGCGCGAATATCACGGCCAACCCAATCGCGCCTATGGCCATCACCGCTGTTATGATCAATACTTGGATCCTCTTGTTCATCGTCCGACCTCCTGCTGCACGTCTGCAACTCCCAATTCACGAGCCACGATCCGGGCCGCTCCCATCACGCTTATCTCCCCCACCACCATACCTGCTCCTTCATGTCGTTCATATACCGCTTGCTCGCCTCGAAGGCGTTCTCGTACCGCTCCGCCCCCTGACCGTCCGCCTGGGGCACCGCCTCCCGCCAGAAATGATCCCACGTCATCAAGATCGCGTTGCGCCACTGGATCAATCGCCACAACAGCCTGATGATCCATACCACGAACAGGATGACCACGAAACCAGCCATAAACATCGTCGCAAACGTGATGAAGTCGTGGGTGCCGTCCTCGCCCACGCCCACCATCTCGCCGGTCGCCAGGTCCAATTGCCACCAGGCGATGGCCTCCCCGCCGCCCCAATCCACCATCCGCTCCGGCACGATCACGCCGTAACCTTTCTGCACCGTGTCCACGATGAAGGCCCGGGCCTGGGTAGAGATCTGCAACCCGGCCAGCACGTCCAGGCGCCCGGCGTCCACGTAGGCCAGGGGAATGGCCTGCGACTGCGCCGCCTGCAGAACGTTGGCCGCCGACTTTACCGCCTCCCCCGGCGGGGAGCCAAGCAACGCCTCGCCCACGGCCGATTCCAGGAAGGTGTTGCAGACGCCGCGCGTCATCCGGTATATCTTTTCCGCGCCGCGGGCTTGGCCGGGGTGGGCAACGGCCCGCACGGAATCGTTCAACAGGTCCAGAATCTGCACCTGGGTCGTCCGGGAGATCTCCCGGCTCATCGAGAGGACCGAGGAGGCGATGGTGATGCGCGGCGTGGCGGGGTAGGCGCGCACCAGACTCGTCGCCGCCAGGTCCTGCGTCGCCCGGTCAGACGCAGTGACGAAGGAGGCGCCCAGCATCCGATCGAGGGCCTGAGTGGACCCTTCGACCAGGTCACGCACCTCCGCCAGTTCCACCGCGCCGAAGTTGGCCTCGTAACCCTCCTCAAAGAACCCCAGCCCCGCAGCGATGGACTCAACCTCCGCGATACGGGGCGCC
>DSAR01000288.1 GCA_011046405.1 Chloroflexota bacterium
CCCAAGGCCCCACCCAAGGCCCCGCCGGCGCCCTTCTATCCGACGAAGCGATATTTGATCAACGTCCACAGCACCGTGAAACCATCACGCCAACCCACCTTTTTCCCTTCCTCGAATTCCCGGCCGGTGTAGGAAATAGGCACCTCGTAAATTCGATACCCGCGTCGGAGAATCTGGGCCGTGATCTCGGGATCGAACCCCCATCCGCTGGCTTTCAAATTGAGTTGATCGACCACCTCGCGGGTGAAGACTTTGTAACAGGTCTCCATATCGGAGAGAATGGTGTTGTACAATACGTTGGTCACCAAGGTGAGGAAACGATTTCCCAACATATGCCAGAAGAACATCGCCTTGGTCGGTCCACCTCGAAACCGGGAGCCATAGACCACCTGGGAGCGATTCTCCACGATCGGCTGCAAAAGTGCGGGATATTCGCGCGGATCGTACTCCAGGTCCGCATCCTGGATCAACATCACGTCGCCTGTGGCGTACTGGAGCGCGGTGCGCACCGCCGCCCCCTTGCCCTGATTCTGCTCGTGGAACAGGATGGTCATATCGGGAAAACCGTCCAACGTTCGCAGAAATTCCCGCGTCCCATCGGTCGAGCCATCATCCACGATCACGATCTGCCGGTCAAATTCGACCGTCGACCCATTTTCTGGCCCAAAGCCTACTGGCACCGCCAATTTCACCGCCCGGACACGGTGGACGATCTCGGCGATGGTTCCAATCTCGTTGTAAACCGGTATCAGCACTGAAAGTTGCATCACCACCTCCACATCATATGTTGAACGTATCTTCTCAATAAGTAGGGGTGAGGTAAGAATCGGGCGACAAAACCGCCCGTAAACACCCCGCCCCCCGGTTTATCGAGAAGATACTATTGGACGCATTATAGCTGAGGGCGGCAAGCGTGACAAGCGCGGCGCTCGAGTATCAGCCCTTGCCCGCGCGCTCATCTTGGGATACAATGTGTGCAGGTGTGCAAGTAGCAAGTAGGCAAGTAGGCAAGTAGTAAGTAGCAAGTAGCAAGTAGGCAAGTAGGCAAGTTCAGGAGGTTATAGGACTTGGAGAAAATCGCCGCCATCATCCTGGCAGCCGGCGCATCGACCCGCTTTGGCGAACCCAAGCAACTGCTCGATTGGCACGGCGTCCCTCTACTCCGTCACGTGACAGAGACCGCCCTGCAGGCAGACCTCGATCCCGTCATCGTCGTCCTGGGCAGCCACGCCGAGGCCGTCAGGCAGGCCCTGGGGACACACGGCATACAGACGGCGATGAACTGGCGCTGGGAGGCAGGTATGAGCACCTCCGTTCAGGTTGGGCTCGCCGCCCTGCCCCCCGATACGTCCGCGGCCCTCTTCCTGCAATGCGACCAGCCGCTCGTCACAGCCGATCTGCTCCGCACACTGGCGAAACGCTTCCGGAAGACCGGTGCACCCATCGTCCATCCCGTCTACGCCGGGCGTCGGGGAACGCCAACGCTGTTCGCCCGGCGGCTGTTCCCGGAATTGGCCGAAGTCAGCGGAGACAGGGGGGGGCGCGATCTGATCTCTCGCTACGCGAAGGAAGTCACCACCATCGAAGTCGCTCACGCCGACGTGTTATCCGACATAGACACCCGCGCGGATTACGAGCGCCTGAAGCAACGATGCGCCGACGACCGCAAGCCGCCCTCTGAGCCTGAGCCAGGCGACGCCATGGCGCTCGACCACGTCCGCCACCTGATCGTGGATATGGATGGCGTTCTGTGGCGCGGCGACGAGCCGCTGCCCGGCCTTGGGGACTTCTTCACCTTCATCCGGCAAAAGGACTTCAACTTTATCCTGGCGACCAACAATTCCAGCCATCTGCCAACGCAATACGCGGCCAAGTTGGCCCGCTTCGGCGTCGAGGTCAGCCCGGAACGTATTCTGACTTCCGCCCAGGCGACCGCGGCTTACCTGGCCGACATCGCCCCACCCCGCACCCGCGTCTACGCCATCGGCGGCGAGGGCGTGCTCCACGCCCTGGAAGCGCACAATTTCGAGTTGGCAGAAGAAAACGCAGCCTACGTCATCGTCGGGTGGGATCGCCAATTGACGTGGAAAAAGCTATCGACCGCCTCTCTCCTCATCCACCGGGGCGCCGGGTTTGTGGGCACCAACCCGGATAAAAGCTATCCCACCGAACAAGGACCGGTGCCGGGCAACGGCGCACAACTGGCCGCGCTCGAAGCCACCACCGGCGTCACGCCCATCGTCGTCGGCAAACCAGAACCGTGGATGTACCGGGAAGCATTACGCCGGATGCAGGCCCGCCCCGAGACCACCGCCGTCATCGGCGATCGACTCGAAACGGATATCGCCGGTGGGATCAACGCCGACATCACCACCATTCTCGTTCTCTCCGGCATCGCCCGGCGAGCCGACGTCGCGCCTTCGCCCTACCAACCCGACCTGATGTGTGAGGATCTCGATCACCTCTTGCACGTTCTGGCGAACGACGAATGACGAATGACGAATGACGAATGACGAATGACGAATGACGAATGAATAGCAAATGGCAAACGACACAGGGCGAGAGGTCTCGCCCGCTATGACACCCAAAATCCGACTTTACGACCTGCGCTATCAAGAACTGCAATCGCTCCTGGATGACCTGGGCCAACCCAGCTACCGGGCAAGACAAATCTGGGAATGGCTGTACGTCCACCTGGCGACTGACTTCGACCAGATGACCAATCTACCCAAGTCACTGCGCGAGACGCTGGCCCGAGAGACCACCATTGGCGTCCCCCAGGTCGCCGATACCATTCGATCACCCGACGGCAGGACGCGCAAAGATCTCCTGCAATTGGATGACGGCGAAACGATCGAGGCGGTGCTCATGCATTACGAGACACGTCACACCGCCTGTATCTCGACCCAGGTCGGTTGCGCCCTGGGCTGCCCTTTCTGCGCAACCGGCCAGATGGGGTTCCAGCGCGATCTCTCAGCCGGTGAGATCATCGCCCAGGCGCTCCACTTCGCCCGCCTGCTCCAGGCTCAAACCGGGGAGGGGGATGGAAACGAGCGCCTCTCCAACGTGGTGCTGATGGGCATGGGAGAACCCCTGCTC
>DSAR01000538.1 GCA_011046405.1 Chloroflexota bacterium
TCGTCTGGGCCATGGTAGAGGGGCGCGCGCTCCCGCCGGATGCGGACCAAGTCCCCACCGTGATCCTGCTGGGTCACCTGGACGTCGCCGGCGTCCAGGACTACGGCGTTGACGTGGACCCGTTCGATCCACAGGCCCTGCAGGACGCGCTGCTGGCGCAGTACGAGAAGAACCCGGATACCGAAGACGAATGCCTCCGCGACGCCGGCAGTGGGGAATGGATGTTTGGACGGGGCGCTTTCGATATGAAGAGCGGCGTCGCCGCCCAGATCGCCGTGATGGGAGCGTTGGCCGCGTCCAGGGACAGTCTGCCCGGTAACGTGCTAATGGTTGTCACACCGGACGAGGAGGTTGAATCGGCCGGGACGATGGTCGCCGTCGAACGCTTGCTCGAGTTGCGGGCGGCGCAAAACCTGAACTACGTCGGCGTCATCAATTCCGATTACACCGCGCCGCGCGAACCGAGCGACGAGCAGCGCTACATCTACCGGGGCACCATCGGCAAGATGTTATGCTGCTTCTACGTCCGCGGTTGCGAGACCCACGTCGGCGAGGCCTTCCGCGGCCTGGACGCCAACCTCATCGCCTCCAACCTGATCCAAGAGACGAACTTGAACGCGGCCCTGTGTGACGAGGCGGACGGCGAGATCACGGTCCCGCCGCTCACCCAGAAGCAGCGGGATTTCAAGGCCCGTTACGACGCCCAGACGCCCATCTCGGCGGTCATCCATTGCAGTTGCCTGGTCCACAGTTGGACGCCGCAGGACGTGCTGGTCAGGATGGTCGCCCTGGCGCAACGGGCGCTCAGCCGGGCCAACCACCGACGGGTCGTCCAGTGGACCACGTACGCCGCCCGCCAGAACAGCGCCACGCCGATAGACGACCTGGGCGGACGGGTGTGGACCTACCAACAGCTCCACGAGGCGGTCGCGGAGAAAATGAGCCGCGCCGCATTGGAACGGGCGTTGGAGGAGCGCGCCTTCGGCTACGTCCAAGAAGCCCGGCGCTTGCTGGCGCGGTTATCGCCGGAAGAGCAGGATTTTCTGATCGACCATGGCCAGTTGGCGGGCACCGACAGCCGGGAGCGTAGTTTGATCATCGTCAAGGCGCTGGTGGAAATCGCCAGTCACGAGGGCGTCTTCGACCCCAGGAAACCGGCGGTTCTGGTCTATTTCGCGCCGCCGTACTTCCCGCCCATCCGGGGGGATAGCGACTCTCCCTTGAACAGAGCGATAACCGCCGAGGTGGACAGCGGGCGATACGGGGATATCCAGTTCCGGGAATTCTATCCCTACGTCTCCGATATCAGCTACGTGAAGGTCGACGACGCGGTCTACCAGAGTCTCCCCGTGCTCAAGAAGAACTTCCCCCTGTGGCGAGATAGAGACGATGACGTCCGGGAGGATCTGCGGGGCGAGTATTTCACCGTCCCCTTCGACCTAATCCGCGAACTGGATTGCGACGTCGCCAACATCGGCCCGTGGGGGAAGGAGGCGCACGGCAAGGGGGAGCGGGTCTACATGCCCTACGCCTTCGAGACGCTTCCGGAATTGATGCACAACGTCATTTTGCGCGTGCTCGGAAAGCCCATCGAATGCTGAAGGCGCCAGGATCCGTGAATTTACAACTTCCTGCATTTTGGCGATTCCAGAATTTAAAACCTCCCGCTTTGCTCGGCTTGGATCGCCAGATCCAAGCCAAAACCAGACGAAACTGGCTGAATTTGGCTTGTTTAGCCACTGGATCTGACGATCCAGCGGGAGCAAGTGGGAGAATTATTTTCCTGGAAACACCTTTATGCGCTAAGCCACCGTCCTTGGGGATGTCCTCAGATCACATAAACAATTTTAGAAGGTATCTTCTCAAAAAGTCGGGGCACATTGATGGAATGCCAGCATCTTGCTGGCATGTAGGCCGTCAGGATGACGGCGTTCCATCATGCACCCCAGATTATTGAGAAGATACGTTAGAAGTGTCATTTTGTTGCGGAAGCCGCCCTCGAGACGAGGGCTGAGAGCAGTCGCTCACAAAACCAAACTGATACCAAGGAGAAAAAATGAATTCAGATTACGTCGTACCGCAAATCGTAACCGATTTACCGGGACCAAAGGCGCGGGCGATTATCGAAACGGACAAGACGGTCGTCTCGCCCTCTCTGCCCCGGGCCTACCCGTTGGTGGTCGATCACGCCGCAGGCTGCGTGGTGACCGACGTGGATGGCAATCGTTTCCTCGATTTCGCGGCCGGCATCGCCGTCTGCGCTACCGGGCATTGCCACCCGCGCGTCGTCAAGGCGATCCAGGAACAGGCGGCCCGTCTCATTCACCTCTGCGGCGCCGATTTCTACGACCCGCTCTACGTCGAGGTCGCGGCGCGATTGGCCGCCGTCGCGCCTGGGTCCGGCGCGTGGAAGGTCTTCCTGAGCAACTCGGGGGCCGAGGCGGTGGAGGGCGCGCTGAAGTTGGCACGCTACGTCACGGGGCGCCACCGTTTCATCGCCTTCCTCGGCGCGTTCCACGGGCGGACGCTGGGCACGATCTCGCTGACGGCCAGCAAACCCAAGTATCGCCGTCACTTTGGCCCGCTGATCACCGGCGTGACCCACGTGCCTTATGGCGACTGCCTCAACTGTCATTATCACCTGTCCTACCCCAGTTGCGAGTTGGCCTGCGTGAACTATATCGAGCAGGAGATCTTTACCCGCATCGCGCCGCCGGAGGATGTGGCGGCCATCATCGTCGAGCCGATACAGGGCGAGGGAGGCTACGTCGTGCCGCCGCCCGATTGGCTGCCGGCCCTGCGCGCGCTCTGCGACCGGCACGGCATCCTGCTCATCGCCGACGAGATCCAGGCCGGGATGGGGCGGACGGGCAAGATGTTCGCTTGCGAGCACTTCGACGTGACGCCCGACATCGTCACCGTTGCCAAGGGGATCGCCTCTGGCATGCCGCTGGGGGCCTTCATCGCCAAGGCGGACGTGATGACCTGGGCCAAGGGCGCCCACGGGAGCACGTTCGGGGGCAATCCGGTCTCTTGCGCGGCGGCCCTGGAGACGCTCAATCTGCTTGAGGAAGGACTGATGGAGA
>DSAR01000060.1 GCA_011046405.1 Chloroflexota bacterium
CAACTCCGCCTTGCGGCGTTGGACGGCCGGATCGACGCGCATATCCGGTTGCCCGTTGACCGCGTTCTCGATGGCCTGTCGGGCCAGCTTGCAGGCTTCGATGACGTCGTCAGCCGTCGCGGCGTGGTGCGCCTCGGTGTGGGCGACGACGTGGACGACGTGAGGCCGGAGCCCCATCTGCAAATAAACGCTGGTCGCCAGGTGAGCGCGGGCGGCGTCGGGGTCGATCGGGTAGCTCAACAACCCCGTCCGCGTCTGCCGCCAGAGGCGAAAATCCGGCCCGACTAGGGGGTCGACGATCTCCAGGCAGGCCAGCATCTTGGCCAGATCCATCCTGTCCGAGAGACCCGGCGGGCTGTTGAACATCATCTGGGCGATGTAATCGCGCACGCCGTGGGCGCGGGCGTTATGGGCCGAGAGATAGGCCGAGACGACGAAGAGCACGTCCGGCGCGTCGCGCATCCCCCAATGGTGAGGCTCGTTTAATTCGACCGGGATGTCCCGCTCGCCGTACCAGGCCATCACCCGCTGGTGCTCGTGGATGCCGCCCACCAGGTCCCACGGGCCGCGCCCGTCCATCCGGTTGAACCAGAAGATGGGGATGGCACACCAGGCGATGTCGATGCTCTCCACGTACATCTCTGCCAGGCGGATGAAATCGTCAGTCCCGGCGTAGGAGCGCAGGAGCGGGTAATTGCCGCACCGGCTGGCGGCGTAGAGGGCGCGGTAATCGTCGGGCGTGCGGACCGGCACGCCGCCGGCCCCCGTGCGGCGGGCGTCCTGTCGCTCCGGGTGAAAGAAGTTGGCCTGGGCGTCCTGGTCGATGCCCAGGGAGATGACGTCCAACACGCGCGCCTGGGCGATCTGGGCGATGCCCTCTCGCGTGGCCTCGAGCGCGGGGAGGCCGAAGTGGTGGCGGAGGATGGGATAGGGCGCTTTCCACGCGATCCGCTCCACCGCTTTCTGGGGGAAATGATCCTCGGTGAGCGTGCCCACCGGTTGGCCTTTCAAATAGGCCAGGACCACGTCGGAGGATTCGCCGCCCTCGAAGACCCGCTCGAAAAATCCAATCGCCTGGGCCCGCTCCGCGACGGGCGGCGTGCCGCCGAAGGCAAACCGCACCCCGGTGTTGCGCAACTCGTCCGCCTCCTCGGCGAAGGCGGCCAACAAGCGCTCGCCCGTCTCCGGCGTCAACCGGTACGAGACGCCGACGAGGTCGGCCCGCTCGCGGCGGGCGGCGTCGAGCAGGTCCTCAATCGAGATGGCCGGGCCCAGGAAGACAGTGCGCCATCCGGCGGCCTCGGCCAGGCGGAGAAATTTGACGATCCCCGCGACGTGTACACATTCTCCCAATGCGCCGGCAATGACTGTTTTCACGCCTGATGCTCCTTTCTTCTAACCCAGACAGGGCTGGAACCAAAAGGAATGATCAACTATGCAAAAATCGTATCTTCTCAATAAGTTGGGGAGCTGTGGCCGGTCTCCCGACCGAGCCACAGCGGGCACGGTCAGGAGACCGGCCCGAGCGAGTTTGCCCCGGTTTATTGATTGGACGTGAGATCGGGTAGGTTTGATTTAGTGAGTTGATCTTGGGTATTAGGTGTGAGCGACCAAGTAGGGACAGCGCTGGACGAAATTTGTCGCTCTCTATGGGTCGCGGCGCCAAGCAGCTTTTGCAAAAGCGCGGATGCACCAGCAGGACGTTATTATAACATAGGTTGCCCTGGTGGACAATTGCCCTGCTTTTTGTATAATAATGTGGAGGCACATTTGTCGCCAGCGAATCAATTCGCGGGTTACAACTGCGAAGTCGGCCTACGCCGACTAAAGTTCAACCTGCGAAGGCAGGTTTTGCAGTGCGTGATTTTTACGCGCTGTAGCCACGCGGTTTCAACTGCTGTGCCTGCCAGGTGCCGTTGTCAGTGTTTGAAAGAAAGGAGTTGGAGGGATAATGAGCAAAAACTGGCCAGTCATGCGAACCTGGTACTACGTCGTATCCTGTGCACTGTTGATATTACTGCTCTATCCCCCATCCGCTATAGCCGACGTGGGGACGTGGTGGACCGCCCAAAGCGCATCGGTCGCCCCGGACGGAGAATCGACCCAGGTGCAGATGGTCGCCGAAGAGGTGCTGCTGATTGTCGAGCCACTGGACCCCCCGGCGGATCAAGAGTGGGTGCGCATCGACGAGTTGATGGCGATCCACGTCGAGGCTGCGTTCCTGATGCGCAACCAGGGGACAGAAACGGAGGCCTTCGACGTCTGGTTTCCCCTCACTGCCGGTGCCCTCCAGGATGACAACTCCATCTTTCCCTCCCGGCTGGAGAATTTTCGCGCTTGGGTCGACGGCGACCCCGCGCCGGTGGAAGAGCGGCCCGGACGCGACCTGCTGGGCCTGCAGGACGAGGCGCCCTGGGCCGCGTGGCCGGTCGTCTTTCCACCCGGGCAGGACGTCACGCTGCGGGTGACTTACGATACGTACCCGGCCGAGTGGGGCGGCTGGGCTATCGTCCATTACATTCTTGAGACCGGCGCCGGATGGCGCGGCCCCATCGGCGAGGGGACCGTCACTTTCCGTCTGCCTTACGAGGTCACGCCGCAGAACGTGCAACTGGCGGAGATACGCGAGGCCTACACCGGCCTCGAGCGCCCCTTCGAGATTATTGTAGAGGATACCGACGTCGTCTGGCGCTTCACGGATCTGGAACCCCGGCCCTCGGGGACGCTCTGGGAGGACAGCCCGTTGGCCGACACCGACAATCTGATCCTGCCGATGATGAAGCCGACGGATTGGCTCGAGATTGAGGCCGCCCGCGCCGACGTCGAGGCGCATCCTGTGTCGGCCGACGCCCACTTGCGCCTGGCGCAAGCCCTGGAAGAGGGCGCCCAGACCATCAAATCGGCCCTGGACACCGAGGCCAACGACCTGTTGCTGACCGAGGCTGACGCGGCCCGCCAGCGGGCGCTGGACCTGGCGGCGCAGGCCACCCCCACGCCTACAACCACGCCGCAAGCCACCTCGATCCTCACACCGACGCGCACCCCCACGTCCGCGCAGACGCCTATGGCCACTCCCACGC
>DSAR01000145.1 GCA_011046405.1 Chloroflexota bacterium
CCTTGTCGGTCTCGAAATCGTCCTCGAAGACGATGACAGGGCCTGATGGCGTCGTGGCGGCGGCCTCATTCGACCAGGCGGAGTTGGTGTTGCCCTTGGTGGCCCGGACGCGGTAGGTGTAGGTTGTCTCTGGCGTCAGGCCGGTGTCGCTATAGGCGCTCACGTTGGCACCCAGCGTGGCGATGGTGGCGAAGGTTCCGGTGCCGGTCTTGCGCTGGAGTTCGAAACCATCCTCGTCGGTGGCATTGTCGGTCCAGGTCAGGTCGATCTGGCTGGCGGACGATGCTGTGACCGCGAGGTTGCTCGGCGGGTTCGGTGGTACCGGCGCTTGGGTCGTGGCTGAGGTCTCGTTCGACCAGGCGGAACTCGAGCCACCCCGGAGCGCCCGGACGCGATAAGTGTAGGTCGTCTCCGGCGTCAGGCCGGTGTCGTTGTAGCTGGTCACATTGGCACCCACCGTGGCGACGGTGGCAAAGGCACCGGCGCCGGTCTTACGCTGAATCTCGAAACTGTCCTCGCCGCTGGCGTTATCCGTCCAACCCAGGTCGATCTGCACGTCGGATACAGCCTGGGCCTGGAGATTGCTCGGCGCTTCCGGCGGCGTACCATCCTGGATGGTGACATTGAGGTACACGGTCGCGAGGTTCAGGCCGGTGACGACCAGCTTGGCCGGTCCTGCGCTCAAGGTGTGGTTGAGCGTCACGTTTCCGGCGCTGTCGGTGAGTGCCGAGAAGACCGTCGATCCTCGCGAAAGAGATACCAGGGCGTCTTTTACCCCGACGCCCGAGGCGGTCACTCGCGTGCTAAAGGGGGTGTTGGCGTCCACCTGGGTATTCGAAAGGCTGGTGGATCGGGGGGTATCGGTGCGCACCTGGAGCGAACTGTCGCCGAACAGCGTCCACGTCTGGATCGTTTGCAGGTCGGAACTCCCGGATGATTCGGTGTACATCAGGATCAGCCCGTTGAAGACGATGGAACCGAAGGTCGTCCGCCCCTCGCTCGTGCTGATGCCGTTGCCGGGATTCGAGCTGTAGTTATATCCCCCGATGAGGAGATCGTTCATGTAATCCTGGCCGCGCATCGGCGGCTGCCAGGGTTGGTTGATGGTGGACATCAGCGTCGCCACCGCCCCGCCGTTCTCCTTCCGCAGCCACGCCTCGGCGAAGCAATCGGACGAATTGTGAAAGGCGCCATTTACGCAGGCCACCGAGATGATGACGGGCAACTTGCTGCCATTGGTCAGCGCGTTGACGTCATAATTGTTGAAGCCAGTCGTGCCCCAGCTGGTGCTGGAGCCATGGCCGGTGTAGTTGATAATGCTGAGACCGGCGTTTACGGCATTGCGAAGCACGCTCTTGCTGGTGCCGTCGCCAAAGGCCGAGGTGTAACCGCTGGATATGTAGGTGTATGGTAACAGCTTATAATCCCGGATCACTGCCTGGTGTTGAATGTCGCTCTCGCCATCATCGCCCATCCCGGCGCCCTCGCTCGAGGCGATGCCCATGCCGTTGTAATACCACGACCCGCCGGGCGATCTCTCGTAATTGATGGCCTTGTTGATCTGGGTGCTCACGTGGGTCGTGTTATTGGCCGAAAAGCGTCCGATGATCAGGTCGGGGTAATTATCCGAGCCCACTACACAGCCCAACATGGGGTCCATCGGCGCATTGGCGCCGCCGCCCAGGTCCGATTTGATGTCAGCCCAATCGCCGACCAGCTGAACGTAGAGAATGTTCTGGTTGGCGTTGTATGCGTTGCGGATGGTGTTTTTGACGTTGGTTCCTGTGGCCACCTGTTGTGTGTGCACCCGGAAGCCTTTCTCCCGCTTCCACTCGACGTAGGGCTGGATGACGCTGGCATCCCGCGAGGTATAGACGACGAGAATTTCTCCCATCTCGTCGACGGCGCGGGATACATTGGCCTGGCTAAAAGTGTCTCCAGCGTCGTAGTTGATGAATATCGAGCGGTAGAGCGGATCCATTTCGGCCGTGATATGGCCTGGCGCAACCAGTAACTGGTTGGTCGCCCGCGATGTGTCCTGAACCAGCTTCACCGTGACGCTGGTATACACGCGCAGCGTCTGCGACGCACCGTTGTATCGAAAGGGATAGACGTACACGTTAATCCCACGCACGTCTCGAAGGATGAATGGAGCCGTCGACTCGGCCAGTTGCGTCGGATACCACTCGTCAGTGAGGGATGCGGGATCAATTATGTAAGGTAAGCTCTCGGGGTCTTGATCACGGTAAATCACGCCCCTGGAGGGGAGGAGCGGGTCAGTGAGGGGGTAGTCGACGAAAGTGGTATCCTCCACGAGCAGGGAGACGTTCTTGTCGGGTGGCAGCTGAAGGGCTGCGTGGATGAAGGGCACCTCGGCATATCCCCTGTCAGTGGTCACGACACCCCCATCGAAGTCGATCTTGGTATATGTGATGCCATCTTTGCTAGTCTCCGAAAAGGCATAGTCCCCCAACTGGAAATCGAGGGTTATCGAAGAGACGTCATCCTGGTAGAAACTGACGGTGTAACCGTCTTTTTGTTGCGAATTGAAGCTACGACCCTCGGCCGCGAAAGATGGTATCGGAGCCAGTGAGAGAGTCAGCAGTATCACCAGCAAGACCATTGAGGCACGCTTAAATCTATTCATCACCTTTCTCCTGAGATTGTACAGCTTAATTGGAGGACAGATAGGTAGCTTGATTTGGTGACAGGATGTGTTTCCTATGCTATCTTTGATCTAGCCACCTTTGGGGGAGAGGGAACAGAGCATCTCTCGTTCTGTTCCCTCTCATTTGTTAACAGACTACACAGAGCTATCGCAAGTCAGAAACCAGGTTTTTCGCTGGTCAGTCTAGCCTATTGTTGACGTCCAGATGCGTTCTCCAGGCACTCGTTCGCTCGGTTAAGGCGAAAAACCTAGCTTCTTTTCCTGTCCGGCTCTGGCAATGCTTTTATTCGATCAACACGTCGTCGATGGCGGCCTCGACCAGGCTGGCAGCGCCGTCGTCGGCCGCCTCGACCAGCAGGTAGATCGTCTGCCCGGCGAACGCGCTCAGATCGGCGCTGGCGGTCTGCCAG